>CALMET010000022.1 GCA_937863195.1 uncultured bacterium | reverse complement strand
TCACCTTCTTTGGCGGAGTCACCACCACCAACCTTAATGCTTCAAGCGCGTTGATCGACGGTCTTTCTTGGACCAATGCCACGGGTACCAATGTCACAAGCACCAATGCCTTCTTTGCCAACCTTCAAGGTACCGTTGGCTCATTTGCTGAACTCTATTCAGTCTCATCAACCCTCGGACAAGCCACTGCCACCGCTTTCTATTCTCAAACTCTCACCGCAACGGATGCTGGTATCGTTAATGCCACGACTACCAATCTCGCTTTCACGAGTGCCTCTGGTGCCTCGATGATCGTCACGGTTCTCAATTCTTCAACCGTTAATGCCTCGACCTCAAATATCGGTACCGCAACCATTGGCACCGCCAATGTTACGACCGGTACCATCACCTCCCTTTCATTTACGAATGCAACAGGTACTACTTTAGATATTGGTTCAGTCTCTGCGACGAGCTTGCTTGTGAGTGGTCAAAACGTCTGTCTTGCCAATGGCACCAACTGTCTCTCGATGTACTCGACCGACACACTCGCGACTGTTACCGCACGTGGCGCGACAACGTCGATAGCCGTGACATTTTTTGGAGGTGTAACTACAACCAATCTCAACGCAACAAGCGCGCTCATTGATAGTCTCACTTCAAACGCTGCCACGCTCTTTGCTCTCACCGCTGGCAATATCACCGTCACCTCAACGGCAACCATTGCAAACCTCATTGCGACCAATTCAACAACGACCAATGCAACAACCACAAACGGATTTGTCTCTCAATTTGTTGCAACGAATGCCACCTCAACCAATCTCTTTAGTGTGAACGTTGTTGGCACCAATGCTACCTTCACAACCCTTTCTGCGGCTTCAGGTGTCATTAATGATCTTGCCGTTGTTTCATTGACCGCTGGTACAAGTACGATCACCAACCTGATTGCAACAAACGGTACAACGACCAACAGCACCTCAACCAATCTCTTTGCGACCAACATTGTTGGTACCAATGCAACGTTTACGAGCTTGAATGTTCTCTCTCCGTCTACCCTTTCAAATCTCACCTGGACTAACGCCACCGGTACCAATACCACCTCAACCAACCTCTTTGCCACCACGCTCTGGGGGACTTCGGCGAGTTTGACGACGGCGTTGGTTAATTCGGCGACTATTAATACGCTTGGCGGTACGAATCTTAGCTTTACGAATGCAACCTTCTCTGTCGTTGCTATCGGTTCAGGTCGTGTTGGTACTTCGACGTTTGGCTTTATCAATGTAACCGGTACCTTGTTTGCTCCGCTTGCAAACTTTACGCGTTTTACAGCGACGAATGGCACAACGACCAATGCAAGTTCGACCAACTTTTTCTCGACCAATGCTACCGTTACCAATAGTACTACGACTAATGCTACGGCTACGCGTTTATTTGCGACGAATGGTGTCTTTACCTCAACAACTTCAACAAATGCCTTTGTCACTTCTTTAGTGTCGGGTGCTTCGACGTCAACAAACCTCTTTTCTTCATCGGTGTGGGGCACCAACGCTTCATTCACCGCTCTTCTTGTTGGCGGTCAAAGTGTCTGTTTGGCTAATGGCACTAACTGTATCTACCCTGCTGAAGCAGACACCCTCGCAAGCGTGACCAATCGTGGTTCAAGCGCTACGGCCACGCTCACCCTTCTTGGTGGATTCACGACAAACAATGCCACCGTCACCTCAACCCTTACGGTCTCGGGTACGGTTTCATCTAATCTTAATCCAACGACCGATCTTCTCTTCAATCTTGGTACACCGTCACTCCGCTGGAACGGCAATTTTGGTACGGTAACGACGACGAACCTTCTCGCAACGGGTCTCTCAAGTACGAACGCTACCTTCACCAATGCCACCGCAACGAACTTTGCTTCGACGCTTGTCTCTTCTTCTCAACTCTTTGTTGCAGGTCAGCTTGTTTGTCTCGCAGATGGGACAAACTGCACTACTCCGGCTGAACTTGATACGTTAGCAACCGTTACGGCTCGTGGTGGTACCGCAACATCGACCGTGACCTTCTTTGGCGGAGTTACCACTTCACAGCTTAATGTTACGGGCACGGCTAGTGCGCAGTATCTTAACGCCTCTTCGGTGGCCGTTTTGAATGGGCTCTCTGCAGCAACGGCAACCATTGGCGGTATTATTTGGACGAACGCTACGGGTACTAATACAACATCGACAAATCTCGCTACAACCAATCTCACGGCCGCTGCAGCAACCTTCACCCAGGCTACGGCGACGACATTGAATGCGACGACCTTTAGCGCGACAAATGCAGGCATCACAAGCTCAACCATCACGACCCTTCAATTCTCAAATGCGACGGGTCTTAGTCTTTTTGCTTCAACGGTTTGGGGGACGAGTGCCTCGTTTACGAATCTTCTGGTCTCTGGTCAAAACGTTTGTTTAGCAAACGGCACAAACTGTGTCGCCTCATCAGAAACCCTTGCAACGGTTACGGCTCGTGGCGGCACGGCGACATCTTCGGTGACCTTCTTTGGTGGTGCGACGACCTCGAATCTCTTTGTGACCGGTACGGCGAATATTGCCTACCTTAATGCTTCATCGGTATCCATCTTAAATGGTATCTCAGCGGCGACCGGTACTATCGCCGGGTTGCTTTGGACGAATGCAACAGGCACGAACACCACTTCAACCAATCTCTTTGCTAATAACATTAGGGCACAGGCATCAACGCTCTTTGCCTTGACGGCGGGCACGGTGACGGTGACTTCTTCTGCTTCGATTGTAAGCCTAACGGGTACGGGGTATGTCTTTACTAATGGCACAACGACAAACTCAACCTCAACAAACGCCTTTGTTACCAATCTTGTAGGGACGAGCGCGACCCTTACCAATCTCTCTCTGGTGAATCCGATTGTGGTATCGGGTATCTCTTGGACGAATGCGACGGGTACCAATACAACGTCTACGAATCTCTCGACAACAAATCTGACGGGTACATCCGCAACGATTACGCGTACGACTTCTACCAATAGCTTTGCAACGACGGCGTCATCAACGAATAATTTCTTCACGACGGGTCAGGGTAGTTCGTTGACGCTCAATGTCTTAACGGCAACCACCGGCACTATTGCTAATCTGATTTCTACATCGAGCACGATTAGTAACTTGTTTGCGAGTACGCTTTCTGGTACCAATGCGACGTTCTCGGCGTTACTCGTTGCAGGTCAAAATGTTTGTTTAACGAATGGAGTGAATTGTCCGTCTTCGACGGAGGTGGATACGCTTCTTACTGTCACGAATCGTGGCGCGGTGGCAACGTCATCATTGACCTTATTAGGTGGTGCGATTGGTAGTTTTGTGAGCGCTACCTCGTTCTTGGGGGCTTCAAGCACGGCAGTCTTTAATGGCAATACCACATTTGGCGATGCTTCAACCGATATCATTACCGTAAACGGCCGTTTCAATACGGATCTCTTACCTTCAACTGACATTGCTCGCTCCTTAGGTTCGGCTGCATTGCGCTGGAATGCTCAATTCGGTAATGCGACGGCATCAGGTCTCATTTGGACGAATGCCACAGGTTCAAATACAACGACGACTAACTTGAATGCGGCTTTGGCAACGATCACGTCACTCATTGGTACGAGTGCGACCTTTACCAATGTTACGGCGACCAATATCTTTGCCTCGGGCGTGGTTTCAACAACAGCGCTATTCGTTAATGGCCAAGGCGTTTGTCTTGAGGATGGGACGAACTGTGGTCCTGGGTCGAGTGATTTTACTGACGGTATCACGATCGGTGCATCCACTTCTGCTGGGGCAACCTGGACGAATTCTAACCTGGCATCAGCTGGCTATGAGTCTATTTTGTCCATGCAATCATATAACGGTTATCTCTATGCTGGCCAAGGTTCGAGCACGGGTGATGGTGATGTGCGAATTTGTGATCCTTCAACGGCGGGTGATGCAGCGCGTTGTGATGATGCGGCTGATTGGACGCAGTCGCTGAACAATATTGCGGCTTCATCGGTGCGTTCAATAGCGGTCTTTAATGATCGTTTGTATATCGGTGAAGGGGATTCATTAAATGGTGGTATTATTCGTGTCTGTAATCCGGCGACGGGTGGTGCAAGCTCGGTTAAATGTGATGATCCAACTGACTGGACTGTCTCTACATCAACTCGTTTTGCTCAAATCTCTGTACTAACGCAGTACAATGGTCATCTTTATGCGGCTGCATTTACGGGTGTTGCTGGTAACTCTTTTGCTCTCGTCTGTGACCCTTCTGCAGGTGGCGCGGCGACGGTCTGTGATAATACGGCAGATTGGACTCAAGCAAGCTTGGGTGCGGCGTATGAAAACGTAAATGCCTTAGTTGAGTACAATAATATCTTGTATGCTTTGATGGGTAATTCAAGCGGTGATAATGATCTTGTCGCCTGTAATCCGGTTACGGGTGGCAATACAACGCGTTGTGATGTTGCAGCCGATTGGACGGTCGTAGTAAATACGGGTGCAGGTTTGAACTCATATAAATCGGGCCTTGTGTTGAACACCTATTTGTACCTTGGTACAGGTGAAACAACGCTTGGTAATGGTAATGTGAATCGTTGTGATTCTCGTTATCAGCCAAATGCATTGCTCTGTGATGCAACCGCCGAGCTCGGTGTGGCCTATGATCCTGGTGCGGCGTATAGCGCTATCCCAACCATGATCTCGTATGATGGTTCGGTATGGTTTGGTGGTGAAGGTGCAGCGGGTGCAGGTGATATTTTCAAACTCGATCTTGGTTCAGTGGCTGTGACGAGTGATAATACCGCCACACTTGAGGCGACCTATGCATTTGCAACCTATAATGGGTATCTCTATTCAGGTCGTGGTAATACGACGGGTGATGGGCAGGTATGGTTTTATGCTGATCAACGCTCGGGCTCAAATCAAATTCGCTTTAATGGTCCTGAATACAATGGTGCGATCTGGTTCTCTGAAGAGCGTGTCAATAGCCGAGGTGAAGGTCAGGATGCAAGTTCAACCGTTGGTGTCTTTAAATTCACGCATTCACTTATCACCGAAGCAGGCGCTTATGATCTTGCTGAAATGTACCCTGTCTCTGAAGAGGGGTTAATGTCTGGAGAAGTTGTAAAGATTGATCCATACAATGATGGCAAAGTAAAAAGAAGTGACGGCATGTATGATTCAAGTGTTATTGGTGTAATCTCGACGAATCCAGGCCTTCTTCTTGCTGGTAAAGAACGTAATGGCATGGTGGCTGTTGCTCTTGCTGGTCGTGTGCCGGTTAAGATCACGGGTGAAGGTGGCGATATTCGCCCTGGTGACCCGATCGCTTCCTCTGCATTGGCTGGTTATGCCACCAAGGCAACCACGACGGGTTCGATCATCGGACGTGCACTTGAAAGCGTCTACTTTGGTGATACGCCAAGCATTGATACGACGGGTACGGTTATGATGGTTGTGCAGAATGCTTTTCACATGTCAGGAGGCATTAACGAAGGGGTAGAGATAATCTCGATGTCGACATCAACAGCGGCTGAGAACTCAGCAGAAGCGCTCCAACCAGCGAGTGGCTTGCCAGAAATCTCATTGCCACTTGGCTCTCAGATTGCTCAAGGTCTTGGTGCGCAGATTATCGTTGTTCAGGAGCTCGCTGTGCGTGGTCGTATTATTGTAGAGGGTGACACCCATCTTCGTGGCCAACTTTATCTCGGTACTTCTTTGTCTGGATCAGTAGCTATCAATCCTAATGAAGACCGTGTCACCGTGCGCTTTACGAATCCGATGGAAACCGCCCCACGTATTCAAGCGACAGCGCGTCTTGAAATGTTGAATGACAACGAGGCATTCGATAACGATGTTTGGGATGGTACTTACTATATCGCCAATATCACGGCAGACAGCTTTGAGATTCGCTTGCCGGGTGGGGGATTATGTAAACGTTATGATCCATGTCCTGCCAAACTCACCATGGACTGGTTCGCTTACTACCAAGAAGCGACGGGTGAGATCCTTAACAATAGCGCCGTAAGTACGACGCCGGTCGCGCCTGTAATAGATCCGCCTACGACGACAGACGAAACGCCAACGACAACACCAACACCAACGACGCCAGAACCAGAACCAGAACCAGAACCAGAACCAGAACCTGAGCCAGTGGCAGAAGAGCCTCTGGTCGAGGCGCCACCGGTAGTCACTGAAGATCCGTCACCTGCTGAAGAGCCTTCAGCCGAAGCTGCTCCTGAATCGAATCCTTAACCACGTTGAATACAAAAAATATTCTGTGCTATACTAAAACCAATCTATGATGAAACGCGCTCCTTCTTCTGCGGCAAAAGCTGCTGCACCGGCTGTCCAAGAAGCTTCACGTGCTGCACGTGCTTTGCCATTCTTGTTTGCTCTCCTTATCTTGGTGCTTATTGGCGCCTATATCTACAAGGCTAAAACCAACCGCGTAATGGTAGGTGGCAATAATACCGAAGTTACTCAAGGTGACGCTCGCGAGATGCAGGCCCTGATTAACAAGGTCTCGTCTATTGTTTCTGTTAATGCAGACGAGATCCCGTCTATTGCAACGATTGAAGACATCTCATTAGTGCGTGCCCAAAACCCGATCCTCTATCGCGGGGCACAAAACGGTGACCGTTTATTGGTCTGGGCAGACAAAGCGGTTGTCTATTCAACCTCTGAGCAAAAAGTGCTCTCGGTCATGCCGCTTATCAAAGATCAGGGTGATATTCAATACGTTGAGCGTCTCATCTCGGCATTGAATAGCAATCAGACATCGGTGACCTCGACGCCGTCAACGGCGACCTCTACGGCAGTCATCACGAGCCCAACCATTGAAGTGCGTAATGGTACACCTACGGCCGGCCGTGCACGTGCGATATCCGACGGGCTTAAAACAGCTGGCTTTAACACAACCACACCTGCAGACGCCCTTAAAAAAGATTATGCGAAGACGGTTATCTTTGTGGCGAATACGAATATCGATCAGACCGTCATCGATCGCTTAAAGCAGTCGGTAAATGGTGATATCGTCACCGCCTTGCCCGGCGAAGCCGCCGCAAAAACCGACATTGTTGTCATTATTGGTGGTTAAGACCATTTCAAGAAACAAAGAATCCCAGAAATGGGATTTTTTGCTAGGTTGAGCAGAAAAGGTCGATTGACAAAAGCGGTTTTTTGTGCTATTATAAGAGAGATTTGTATGGATTCTCGCTCCTTTCGCTCAGTTTTTTCAGGCGGACGCCTAAAGCGCTCAGTAGCATTTGTGATGCTCTGGGCGCTTTTTGTTTCTCTTGTGCCTACCTCGGCGATTACGGCTTGGACGAGATCTGATTATGCGGCAAGCGTCATCATTGTTCATGCGCCATCGCTCATGAATCCGGGTAAAGAGGGTGAAGTCGAGATGGTCCTCAAAAATATCGGCAAAGCACCTTGGGAGAAGACCGGAGCTAACTTTGTTTCGCTTTATCACTATGATGGTGCCAAAAAGCTCGAGGTCTCGAGCCCTTTTGGTTCAAAAGGTTGGGATGCGGCTGATCGCCCTGCTAAGTTGCCTCTTGATCGTGTGAATCCGGGTGAGACGGTGTCATTGCGCTTTCCGTTGGTTGCTCCGACAAAGACGGGCGATTATCAGATGGAGTTTATCCTTGTTGCTGAAAACCTCGTTCGTATGGGTGGTGGTCGTGCCAAGTTTACGGTGCGTGTGACAGGTACGCCTGCTGCGACGTCCGCTTTGCCGCCAACCCCGACACAGGCTAGTGCACCCGCACCAAAACCAATTAGTATCCCAGAAAACGCCTCGGATGCTTCGTATGCTGGGTTCTTATTGTTGCGCTCTGATCACGATATGACCGTGAGCGGTAATGGTCGCAAGCAGTTCTCATTTGGTTTTAAAAATAACGGTACCGCCACGTGGAGTTCTCGTACGGTAAAGGTCAGCGGTATTCAGCCTGCACTTGGTGATCGCTTGGGTTCGGTACGTGATGATTCATGGTTAGACGCGTCGACACCTATCAGTCTTACGGGTGCGACCAAGCCTGGTGAATTGGCTTTTGTGACGTTTACGCTCAAGGGCCCAGCAAAGGCCGGGACCTATCTCGCCGCTTTTCAGTTATATGCTGACAATAAGTCGGTAGACGGTGCTTTTGTTGAGATCCCTATCACGGTTACGAATGACGGTTATATTGCGCCCGAGACAACGAAGCCAACGCCTGCACCGACGCCAGCTCCGACCCCTACACCTGCTCCTACGCCGTCGACGGGTGGATTCGTTTTGAATCCGCAACCGCTTAATGGTGATGCCTCTTTATTGCCAGAACAACCAATGATTCGTGTCGGGCTTTTGAATCCTGAAGATTATGCGATGAGCGTGAAGGCGAGCCATATCCCGTTACAAGTCCTTAATAATGGTACGCAGATTTGTACGGTTGCCTTGAATGAATCTGTTGATGTTCAGTACAGCAAAGTAACGGGCAAATATACCTTATCTGGTGCAAGTTGTGGCACGATCTCATCAACGACGTGGTACGTTTTGCGCGCCACCGACGGGATCTCGCCAATCACCCTTTCTGATTATGTACGCCCAGTGAGCTGGTTGCCGGGTGCCAATGACAATACGTTTAGAGGCCAGCTTGAGCTTCGCTATGCAAGCAAACCGGATGAAATCTGGGTCATTAATGAATTGCCTGTTGAATGGTATTTGAAAGGTATCGCTGAAACGTCGAACGTCAGCCCCGCACAATATCAGCGCGCGCTTCTCACCGGTGCTCGCACCTATGCGATGTATCACGTGAACCGTGGCACAAAACATGCGGCACAAAACTTTACCGTTGATGCAACCTATGACCAGGTCTATCGCGGTTATGGACACGAATCACGAACGCCAACCATTAGCGCCTCGGTTGATGCCACACGCGGACAAATCGTAACCTATAACAATAAGCTCGCGATAACGCCGTACTTCTCTCGTTCAGATGGTCGTACACGTAATTATGAAGATGTCTGGGGCGGTCAGCCGATTGATTGGTTGAAGGCGGTCAATGCTCCGGGTGATGAAGGCAAAACCCTTTGGGGTCACGGCGTCGGTCTCTCAGCATCGAGTGCTCTCTATATGGACGCAACCCTTGGTAAAAACTACGAGCAAATTCTCAAACAGTTTTATACGGGGATTGAATTGCGAAAGGCTTACAAATAACA
>CALMET010000021.1 GCA_937863195.1 uncultured bacterium | reverse complement strand
TCGCATTCACAATATCGCGCTCCCATTTTTGGGTCGCATAGGTCAGATAGATGATACCGATTTTTGGTTGGTTCATAGATAGGCCAGCATAAACAAAACGGTACGCGCAATCTCGTAACGAATCGTGAGAAGCTTATCTTTGAGCGTGATCTCACGCCAATGCATCTGATAGATGCGCCACTGATTACGGTACGCGGCAACACGAAGATGTTTTGGACGTTTACGTTCAGCGAGAATGCGATTCAAGATACCACGAGGTGACTCGCGGATGGCGCGCACGTGATAGGCGCGCGCATCACTCACACAAACCGACTTCATCCCCGCATGGTTCAAACGAAAGGCCAATTCAACATCCTCTTTATACATGAAGAAGCGCGGATCATAGAGATTACCGTCCGTGCGAACCGCATCTACCGAAGCGCGGCGGTACATAGCTACCGCACCCGACACGCCCCAAACCTCGATACCAGAATGATCACGAATGCCCGTAATGAGACGACGCGAATCACGCACCATGCCTAAACACACATAGTC
Organism: uncultured bacterium; assembly: GCA_937863195.1. Next base: position 789 of record CALMET010000021.1, on the reverse strand, counting down.
TAAACCCACCGTATCAATCTCATCGGTAGGTTTATCGTACCAACGCAAAACAATAGGCGTTGCAGAAGCAATGGTCGCGTCTGCTTCAACCGAGGCGAGCATTTTTTGCAGACAGTCTGGCTCGAGATAGGCGTCTTGGTTTAAAACAAGAACAAATGGCGCATCCGTCATGCGGTAGAGATTATTGTGGGCGCTAAAACCAAGATTGCGCTCACCTACGGTCAAACGATACGGCAACGAAAAATTCGCGAGATGCACGCGCACTTTGGCGAGCTCAGAAGCGTCACAGGAGTTTTCATAAAATAACACCTCGATATCACTTATCGCTTGTGACTCGAGAGAGCGCAAAAGTGGGTGCAGGTATTGACTGCCGTGATAGAGCGCGATTTGAATGACGAGTTTGCTCATAGAGACGTTTTACCAAAGCGCACAAAAAACTTGGTCAGCGCATAAGAATATGCTGCAGCGTATTTAATCATCACGACCTGCCAATGTGGATGCCATTTGTCGAAATACGCGATCATTGAAGCTGAGAAGACTTTGTTCTTCCACAAACTCTCTCGTTGGGCGAAGCTCGCACTCGAGAGGTCATCGTGAGCGACGATCGAAGGCTCATAACACACGCGCAAACCAGCGGCTTTTGCCGCACGACAATAATCGACTTCTTCAAACCAAAGATAATAACGCTCATCTAACATGCCGAGCTTACGTTTTGCCGTTTCACTCACAGCAAAATAGGCGCCTCGCAATGAATCGCAGTCTTGCGCCTGATGTAAATCGAGGTCTTTG
>CALMET010000020.1 GCA_937863195.1 uncultured bacterium | reverse complement strand
CTAAGCGCGAAAAACCAGAAAGAGACACAATTAGATATAAAGAAGCTGCTTAGCTCTACAACAAATAGCCGACATGCTTGTCCGGCTATTTTTGTTTGACGATTGTTTCACATGAAACAATCCACAGGCTAAGGATGTTTTGATTGAAAGATGATGAAAGTTATTAACAGCATGTGTGCAACTCTGCTTCTTTAACGATTTTATCGAAGCGATACTGTGAATAACACCTCAAAAGTTAAACACATGTTTATAACTTGGCTGTGTGTAACTTGTTTTTGATACAAAAAATGTACCTTGGTATGTTGGTAAGTAACAAATAAGTGCATAAACCTGTTGATAAGTGTTTCACATGAAACATTCGATATGGATTTCATAAATATACATGTGAAAGTTATCCACTTTGTTTGTGGATAGAAAATAGTCACTGAATATTCCTGTCTGGGCTGGTCTCAAATAGATCATAAAGAATATTGCCCTCGGTGAGATTCCCTACGGGCGATATTCTTTATGATCTATTTGAGATGGGAGCAAGTATACTGAATAAAATTCCGACTATGTTGATTCAAAAACAAATAGAAACCGCCAGACGTCTCTTCATCCACTTGGATGCATGTTTGAAGAGAGAGGTCTGGCGGCAGGTCAGGAGCGTATCACGTGAGTGAATGGCTCAACGAGTGGTCGCGGGTCGTACGCTACTGATTGGGCAGTTGCAGTGTTGCAAACCACTTTGTCAGATTTGGCAGGCGGGGACAAGCCAACTGATGCGCGGAGTATAGGAGAGATAAGGGTATGGTGTCAATAATATGAGGTTGAATTTACGTATAACGTTTTGCGACCCTATATTATTTGGCTGTATTAAGAGTAATTTTTCTGAACGTGTATTTTTTGCTATAATCTATCTATATGTGTTCTTTGCGTACGCTCTTTAGCGTTGTGATGAGTTTGCTCTTGGTAGCATCGCCGGCCATGGCGATGACGAGCACGAATTTTCAAATTAATTGGGACACGGTCTCGGCCGGTGGTGCTGATTTTGGGACGAGTGCGAACTTTGTCACTCACGATACGATTGGGGGTGAAGCAGCGGGTCAAGGTTCAAGCGCGAACTATCGTTTATCTGCCGGTTACCGTTTGCCAGAGACGGCAAACCTTCTTGGCTACGAAGTAAGAGCAAATGCCGCGAGTCCAACACCAACATGGACAGTGTTTGATGGTGTTGATGAGGTAACGGTCTCATCGGTTGCAGGTTTTGCTATCGGTGATCTGATTGCGATGGTTGAAAATGTCGGACTGACACAAGAAGTAGCAGTGGGTAGAATCACAGCAATCAATGCACTCGTTATCACCGTCGATGACTTTCAGGGTGATACGGCTGGCATCTCGCTTATTGCTGCCGGCGGGGATGATCGCGTTTATCGTCTCTCATCCGCAACCTTGGCTCTTGGTAATGTGAGTGGTGCAACGGTTGCCACGGGTATTGTTGGGACAAATGTCATCACGAGTGTACCAACCGGCTATTCGCTTTATGTGCATGGCAATCATTTGATGCAAAGCGGTTTGAATACGATCCCAGAAGTGCTTGATGGTTCGGTGACGCTAGGGTCTGAAGAGTTACACTCTTTCCCTACACGACGCTCTTCCGATCTCGGAAGAGCGTCGTGTAGG
>CALMET010000019.1 GCA_937863195.1 uncultured bacterium | reverse complement strand
CTGATTCTGATTCTGATTCTGATTCTGATTCTGATTCTGATTCTGATTCTGATTCTGATTCAGCCACCCTTCTTTCCCAAAGAAGGGCAGGGATGATTCTGAGCGATCTCCCTCTACGGGGAGATGCCGCCCCAGGGTCAAAGTTTCAATACACTGACCAAAGTGACAAAATTTCACTTGCGCCGGCCGAAGACGACCTGATCGTACACGTCCCACTCATGCGCAGGCCTCGCCCAGCGGTCGTCGAGCCACGCGCCAGCGTCAAAGCGACCCACGTAGAACACACGTGGGTTACCGTCGGCGTCGGTGATAGGCTTCATGGCCACGTGAACATATTCACTCATTGGTTGATCTGTATACTGCCGTCGATATTCAGGACCCACTTCAGCGGGGCAAAGCTCAAGACCGAGTTCAGCGGCACGGGCATAGATATTTTGTACGGTATATCGTTCTAGTCCCAAAGCCCCGATGTTAAATTGTACGAGTTTTTGCTCATGCTTGTCTGGGCTCATGGCAAACTCTTGGCTGTCCATCATGTATTCTGCGGTCTGATATACCAGAAAGCCACCATCATTCAGTTCTTGCTTGAGCTGTTCTTTGCTCTTGCCGCCAATAGTGATGGTCTCAAGTTTAATGCGCTGTTCAGGGAATTGGGTATAGACATGTTCGACGGTCTCAGGGAGTTTGTCGAAGAGCCCGGGTTCAAGGGGGCCGATATAGGCTTTGGTGTCTTTGTTGATCTCAGAGACTGAATGGGCGATTTGGTCTTGGGCATATTCGAAGATCACAGAAGCATCTTCGTTGGGGTTGCGGCTTGATCGCAACTCTTCGACACGAGGGTCTCGATCATACCCAAAACCCTCGATAGAGGTATTGAGTTCGTACAGAAATTCAAGGTCGTTTTTGGTGAGGGGTTGGTCTTTTTGAGTTTTCTTTTCGATCTCGGTGAGCAGCTTCATGTCTGAGGCTTTTTTGGCATAGCTCTTGCCATCAGGAAATTCTTTCAGCTTCTCTTGCACGACTGGGGCGATATGGGGGTCGAGATTCTGCTGGGCGGCAATGCCACGTACTTCGGCGATACGATCCTCCTCCATACGAATGGCGGCACGAGGCACCGTGGGTTCGCCTTCGGCGGACATGGAGTAGTAGACATAGAAGTCGCCGGCTTGAAGTTGGGCTTGAGCCGTTGATTCGCCGGCAGTACACCAGCCGGTGCCATGGCCCTGAAGGGATTTGACGAGAGCAGAAGCATCTGAGCCTTGTTCATACTTCACCCATTCGCCCTTGGTGCTAAGAAGAGCTTCTTGTGAAGCCGGGGTGACTTGTTCAATGGCCCAGGCATAGAGCTTGGCAAAGTCATTGGCATCAAACCCTTTGGCAAAGGCTTCAAGATCAGCTTCATTAAGATCAAGGTTGCCGGTGATGTGTTGTTGCTGTTCAGTTTTGAGAGTGCTGATGCGGGACTGGAGAGCTTCGAAGTCGTCTGTGAATTCTGAATTTGCTTTTCTCTTCGTAGCTTTGGCTTGCTGCGTGAGTTTAGTGAGCTCTTTTTCTTTGGCTTGATACCCTTCGCTGTATTTCTTTTCGACGGCATCAAGAACATAGGCTAATGCTTCACGGTCGAGGTCAGGAAAAGGCTTGGTGGTGCCTTTAGAGCGCTTGGTGAAAGCATGCTTTTCTTTGTCATACTCACCCATGGTGGTGATTGAGCGAGTCGCCCAGTATTTGAGCCAATCTGGATAGGTGGCGTCAGGAGAAGAAAGATAGTCAACCCATTTGTCGAGCGAGCTCTCTTGGTCGGCGATAATGACCTCGGTGAGCTGATCACGAGCTTCGTCAGAAATCTCAATATCACCGTGACCTTGTTCACGGGCTAGGCGGCGTTGATCTTCAAAATACCCTTCTGGGACTTCGTTGGGTTTAATGACGAACTTCTTGTGCAGAACGTGCTTCAAGGCTTCAAGCCCACGTTCGCGGTGCTTGGGGTCTTTGCGCTCGGTGATCTCGGTGAAGCGATTGAGATAGTTCTGGATGCGGGCTTCAGGGTCTTGGGCGACACGTTCAGCCTCACCCGTCTTGAGCTTAGTGCGAATCTCGGTGCGCTTGGCAGCCACGGCCACTTCAGGGGCATTATGAAGGTTATACTTCTCTTTCAGAAAAGGGTTCTGGAGCGGGGGCATATGAAGAGATGATAACACAACCTCCGATAAACACTGGTATCGCGAGCCACTGTGTTGGCGTTAAAGCGAGATAAGTTTTGTCCGCAACGCGATAAAAATCTAAAACAAAGCGCGTGACGCCTTCAATCGCCATATAACTCCCCAACCAAAAACCTGGCGCACGTTGTTTGCGATTCATCCATAAAAACCAAAGACCGGTCACAAAACCAATCAAAGATAAATACAAACCATGATCATGACGTACCTCACCATTTGGATATCTGACGCCAAGCACCGAATGCGTCAGCGTACCCGGATGATCATGAATAAAAAAACAACCGAGACGTCCCACGCCACAACCCCAAGGCAAACCCCAAATTAACGTATCCGCATAAGCAATCCAATTTAGTTTGTGACGATAGAAAAAAGCGAATGACGCGACCGCGGCCCCAATGAATCCACCAAACATCGAAAAGCCCGGTACACGCGGATCAAGAATACTGAGTGGTGCTGACACGAATGTCCCGTCATCATAAAACAGTACATGCAATAAACGCGCACCAATGAATGAAGCAATAAAAATCCACAAGGCAAGGTCGAGAACTTTTTCAGCATCGAGCCCTCTGCTTTTTGCACGACGGTAGGCAAGATAGGTGCCTAGAACAAAACCAAGTGCGACCAATAATCCCCACGTATAAATGGTGAGTGGACCAATCGAAAACGACGTCCAACCAAAATACGGGATCATAGCGCCTTAAACATTTTTAAGGCGCGCTCAAAAGCGCGAAGCGATTCTTTGCCATCACTCATGCGCAATTGAAACGTTGAATCATGCACCAACATATTGCGCGTTTTATGTGCCGGCCATACGCGTCGAATCTCTGGATATTTGAATTCGGCCATTTTCATGCGTTCGCCCATGGTCTCGCCCGGGATCAAAAGCTGGCGCATGACATTGTCGAGTAATTTGTCAGCTTCGATGACGGCAAGCTTCATCCCCATCAAACCCATGCCCGATGTTTTTTGGATTTCATCCCACGTAGCTCGGATTTTTTTGCGATCGAGACCATCATCATCGTCGCGCGTACGCAGCTTTAATACCGCTAGAACCAAGAAAAACAACACCAGAATAACGGCGACGGCTCCAATCCACGAATAATTATTGGATGCCACGGCCGCTTGACCTTGGTTATTGAGGGCGACAACTTGAAAGATCAACATATATCCGCATTATGGCGCGGATTCGAATGCGGACGCAATAGAGAGCAATTGGTCGTCTTTAAACATCCCTCCAATAAACTGTAAACCAACGGGTAAACCATTGGTTTTGCCACATGGCACCGAGACTGCAGGGATACCGGCAACGTTTACGCCAACCGTATAAACGTCTTCAAGATACATCGCGAGCGGATCATTGATCTTCTCACCAATCTTAAAGGCTGGCGACGGTGTCGTTGGTGTCACAATCACGTCAACGCCTTCGAAGGCCTTGTTGTACGCGCGACGAATGAGCGTTTGGACTTTGCGAGCCTTGCGATAATACGCGTCATAGTAACCGCGTGAAAGCGCATAGGTACCGAGCATGACGCGACGACGCACCTCTTCACCCAAGCCTTGCAAACGCGACTGGCCGTAGGTTTCAATCAATGGCAAACCCTGTGCGCGTTGGCCATAACGAATACCATCGAAGCGCGAGATATTCGCCGATACCTCACAAGGCATCAATACATAATAAACAGCGAGCGCTTCGTCCATATATGGCAAGTCAATCTCAACCATTTCAGCACCAAGTTCTTTGAGCGTCTCGAGCGCCTTGCCGCATTCTTGGCGAACGCCGTCAGTCATCCCCTCTCCCCAGGCTTGTTTTGGGATGCCGACGCGAATACCTTTTAAGTCGGTGCGTTTTTCAAAATGAAATGGCGGCGTATTTACCGTCGTTTGATCGTGATAATCCTCACCGCGGATAATCTGATAAAGCAACGCCGCATCTTCAACCGTCTTGGTCATCGGACCAATTTGATCAAGTGACGAGGCCATCGCCATCAAGCCATAACGCGAGACGGTGCCATAGCTCGGCTTCAAACCGACGATGCCGGTAAACGCCGCAGGCTGACGAATAGAACCGCCCGTATCTGAACCAAGGGCAGCAATACAAAGATCGCCAGCAACCGCTGCCGCACTGCCACCAGATGAACCTCCAGGCACACGCTCAAGATCAACCGGATTGCGCGTAATGCCATAAGCCGAACGCTCGGTTGAACCACCCATGGCAAATTCGTCCATATTCACACGGCCAAGAAAAATCGCGCCGGCATCTTTGAGTTTTTGCGTGACGGTGGCGTCATAAGGCGCGACATAGCCATCCAAAATCTTTGAACCGCCGGTGGCATGTTCGCCCTCAATCAAAATATTGTCTTTGATCGCAAGCGGGATGCCATCAATTTCTGAAAGCGCGCTACCTGCGGCACGACGCGCATCAGAAGCATTTGCTTGTTCAAGTGCATGCGCTTCAAATACTTCGAGATAGGCGTGAATATCGCCGTCTTTTTCGCGAATGCGATCAAGATACGATTGTGTGAGTTCAACCGACGTGACGGTTTTATTGGCAAGCGCATCAGCGGCTTGCTTGAGGGTCATGAGTTCGTACATAGCATTCGTCAGTGATTAGGATTTTGGGTTGTCAAAAACAGCAGGCGCACGCAAAAGACCATCCTTCTTATCAGGAAAGTTTGCGATAATACCGTCATGTGTTGTTTGTGTGGACGGAATCGCTTCATCTCCGCGCAAGGCACGGATCTCATCAGTATCCTCGGTTTCTGGCACATCGTCGGTATTCACCTCAGATAAGCGTCCAACGTAATTTAATATTGGATCGATGGTTTGCTCCATACGAGCCATTTCTTCTTCAGTAAGGGCGAGGCGGGACAATTCGGCGAGCCTGGTAATGTCATTGCGATTGAGAGCCATATGGGCGCAGAATGCCACGTAAATCCCAATTGCTCAAGCGCAGACTGCGTGATAGCCTAGCCGGCGTATGAAACACACATTTTATAAGTCAGGTTTGGCCATCATGACCGCTGTTTCACTGTTCTCACCAACGGTGGCTTTGGCGCTCACCCCAACCCAATGGTTTAACCAACTCGCTCGCACCTCAAGCGCGCAATCAACGGTTGCCGCTGATGCAACGATCGATATTGGCGTCATCGAACGCTTTTTAGACAAAAAACGCAAAGGATCATCGGGAAACGTTAATCTCTCGATGTCGCTTCGCACGCCACAAGCGGTAGGAAATATTCAAACATCTGAGGGCATGCTCTCGCTCAATAAGCTCAAAGTCACAGGTATGGACCTCGGCCTCCCTTTTGAGGTCAATGAACCTATCGCCTTTGAATGGAAGCAAACGAGCGACAGTGTCTTTATCCGCGTGACAAAGGTCCCTGCCTCTTTGCTTGAATATGCAAAAGAATTATCCCAAGTAGACTATTCGGGTCTCATCGGCAAATGGATTGCGGTCCCTTTTGACCAACAATCCTTGCTCGAAGAAGTCGGTATCAAAAATAGTGACAATGCGAATGACGCCATCAATAAAGGCCCACTCGCTAAAACTCAACTCATCACCTCCGTCCGCCAAGAAAAGAAATGGAAGAACGCCGCGGGCCAAGACATGATTCGCCTCACTGGTCGCTTGAATCCGGCCATTGCAACCATTCTCTACCAAGAACAGGTCAAACAAGCGAAAAAAGACTATCCTGTTGGTGCCATGAGAACGACGCGTTTGAACGAGCTCTATAAAGACTACGTCAAATCACTCGCTGCCGTTAAAAGCGTTTATCTCGCGGCAAATATCAATACGACAACGAAACAATTTGAACGCATCGAATTCAGCGCCAAAATCACCGAACCAAAAGAAGAATGTACCTGGAATAGCAGCTACACCAAAGAAAACTGTAAAAAAGTTGGCACCACCGAGACCACGGTCAAAGGCGGTATCAATCTCAAAAAAGACTCCGGTGCGCCGGTTATGGCCCCAGCCGAGTTCATGACCATACAAGATGTCATGGCGTATCTCGAGAGCCAATTACCTACTCCTGAGCCCTTTGAGCTCTTCGGCGAGACCTTAGAAACCGAAATGGCACCGTAGCCCTGTCACATGTTATTCGACATGACAATACCCTTGTCATTTCGAGCCTAGCAGAAACCCCTTCACAAAATCGTGGAGGGGTTTTATAGTCCCGGCGGAGGTCATCATGTTTCATCCCAGAATCGCTCTTTTGGTCGAATACACCAACCGCATCGAAGAACCCAATCACTCGGCTATGCGCCGCCTCTTGCTCGCCGAGGGCGAACGCATCGCCCTCTCGCCCGGGTCAACCCATAACCACCAAACATGGCCTGGCGGCTATGTCGACCACATGGTCGGCATGATCGAGGTCGGCCAAACGGTCTACGGGTACTCAAGAAAGAAGCACGCCTTCTCTTTTGGCGACTTGGTACTCGTTGTCTTGCTTCACGACATCGAGAAGCCCTGGAAGTACGTGGACAAGCCCGAAGGCACCCAACGGGTCTTCAATAACCCGGCTGAAATCAAAGCCTTCACCCAAGAGATCGTCCAGCACTTCGGATTCGTCCTGAATGACCAGCATCTCAATGCGCTGAAATATGCGCATGGCGAAGGCGACGACTATCGCCCTGATCAGCGCGTCAACGGTCCTTTAGGAGCCATGCTCCACATCTGCGACTACTACAGTGCTCGCATCGAATTCGATCGACGCATTCTGCCACCCCTCGAGGGCTAACGCACGCGCTTCAAAAACGCCTGCTCATCAAGCACAGGAACCCCGAGTTTCTGTGCTTTTTCTATCACCACTTCTTCCACTGATACGTCTTTTGGCTAATGTCATAGCCATTAAAGTTTGTTGGATGGACGGCTTTGCCCTGTATATTGTTTGGCACTTCAATTCTCGATAGCTTGCCACCGTCACGCAAAGGCTTCAATACTCCCGCAATCGACGGACGATTCGTTGAAGCCTGTGATGCTTCATCAACGACAATCGCTACTTTGCGTCCCATCTTCTTGGCAACACCTTCGACATAACTCATGAGCTGATCGACAAAGGCTTTTGGCATGAGACGGTTGATCGTGTTCTCGAGAGGATTCATGCCGCGCATGATGAGTACAGGGTTATCTTGAGCATCCTCCGCTTCAATAAGAAGACAAGATCCGACAAGCTTGTCTTTGATGGGATCAGGAGGGATAGGATTGTCTTGCCCATCTTTTTCTTTGAGTACGAAAGTAAGTGAGGTGATGTTAGGAAAATCTTTGGCGATATTGTATTTGCTTGCCCAGCAGGCATCGCTGATATGACCTGAGAACTCAAGAAGCGTGCCTCTAGATGGGATGATTTCGATAGACTGGGTTTCGGTACCTGCTTGAATGGCGCGTTCAAAGGCTTCAGAAGCCTTTTTGATTTGAGGGGTACGCAAAATACGCTCACCCGCATGACGAAGTTCTTTTTCTTCTTTGGTGAGAGGTTTTTCTTGACCTTTACCGAGAGCGAGCGTTTCTTGAATAAGCACATGGTCAGTGAGATTAAGCAAGGTATTTGCTTGATCACGGGTGATACCCTCTTCTTGATCAGCTTTAGGGATCTCAACGTCAGGCAAGCGCAAAACAGAAACCGTAGAGAACAACATGCGAACAGCACCACGATATGGATCAAGAGCTTCTTCGCCTTTTGCCAAGGTTTCTGGCTTAAGCAAAGCGCGAAGAGCTTCAACCGAGGTTTCTTGGTTGGTTTGATCACCAAAGATACGTTCAATGCTGCCATTGAGTGATTCGGCCTGAAATGAGACAAAGACATCAATGAGACGTTGCTTGGTTTCAAGGCCTTTGAGACGACCTTGTTTCTGGCGGTCATCCATCTCGGTTGAAGCGGAGATGCGTTCGCGCTCTTTGTTAACGAAGGAAGAGAGATTGGTGACAGCGTTACCAAGTGACGCGTCAAGCGTTGATTGCATGCGTTCAAGGGCGGCGGGGCGCGTAGCGGGGTCACGAAGTTGAGCGGCGAGAAATTGAGCGCCCTCTATGGCGGTAGCCACCGTTTTTACACCATCAATAGCTTCTGGTTCTTGAACGACTTTGGCAGTTTCGGTGGATGCTGTCGGAATATCGAGAAAGGCGTTCTGGTAGGCAAAATGGGTTCTGGTGAGGCCAGCTTCTTGGTTATGTCGTACTATATCCAACGTTTTCAAAAACTCATCATCACCATGTTGTCCGAATTGCGAACCCTCAAAACGAATTTGTTTTTTGAGAAAGCTTGTAAAAACCGGCATATCAGCAATGCCTTCATGAATTTCTTCTTTGCGAATGAAAGCGAAGACTTCTTCACGAAAGCGAGCACGGAGAGATTCGAGGCCATCTGAACCAGGGTGCTCGATACCAAGGATACGAGCTTCTTCAGGGATACCATCTGCTTGTTTTGAAGTTAGCATGGATTCATAAAGCTCAATGCCCTCGCGAGTGACATGGGCCCCGAAGTCTCGCAAAGC
>CALMET010000018.1 GCA_937863195.1 uncultured bacterium | reverse complement strand
TGAGCTCTACCAAAAGCTCCGCATCGCCTCAGAAGACAGCGACCGCGCTGCCCTCTGGAAGGAGAAGCTGGAACAGTTAGAGGGTGCGAAAACCGCAGAGTAGATCCACCCTGCCCTCCTTTCGCAAGGAGGGTTTTGGTTATAAAAGCCCCTTCCTTGCGAAAGGAAGGGGTTGGGGATGGATCTAGGCACCAACTCTGAAGTAACACACATCACCATCTTGCATCACATAGTCTTTGCCTTCGACACGCGTGAGGCCTTTAGCGCGACACGCCGCTTCACCACCTTCACGGACATAGTCTTCATAAGACGTAACTTCTACACGAATGAAATTCTTTTCAAAATCCGTGTGAATGACGCCGGCCGCTTGTGGAGCTTTGGTACCAACTTTTACCGTCCATGCACGCGTTTCAACTTCACCCGTTGTGAGATAGGTGATCAGACCAAGCAAGCGATAAGATTCTTTGATTAAGAGATCGAGACCTGACTGTGTTTGGCCGGCCATCTCTAGTAATTCTTTCTTCTCATCGCCTTCAACATTCATCAATTCGGATTCAAGCTTTACGCAAACAGGTACAAGTAAGCCTTTTAGATCTGTTGTGCGATCCTTCCAGCTACCGTCTTGCAACTGCTCTTCGCTCACGTTCACCACATAGAGCATGGGCTTTAAGGTGAGCAGATGAAGATGCTTCATGATGGCACGTTCTTCGTCGGACCATTCAAGATCGCGAAGCATGGTGCCGCCGTTCAATTCAACGATGGCTTTTTTCACGAGCGCGAGCTCAAGCTCCATGTCTTTAGTCTTGCCGCTCTTCATTTGCTTCTCAAGTGTTTGATCACGTTTGATGAGCTGCTCAAGATCAGCAAGAGCAAGTTCGGTATTAATCGTGTCTGCATCACGTGCAGGATTAATTGAGCCGTCGACGTGCAAAATATCGTTATTATCAAAAGCGCGTACCACCTGCGCGATCGCGTCCGTCTCACGGATATTCGCCAAAAACTTATTACCAAGGCCTTGGCCTTCGGCCGCACCTTTAACAAGACCGGCGATATCAACGAATTCGATAATGGTCGGGACAAGTTTTTTGCTGCCGCTCATTTTTGAAAGCACCGCGAGACGTTCGTCTGGTACCTCAACAACACCGACATTCGGGTCGATCGTACAGAATGGGTAGTTGGCGCAATCGACCTGCTTTTTGGTGATTGCACTAAACATGGTGGATTTGCCGACATTCGGGAGACCGACGATACCGATTTGGAGAGCCATAGATGGCGCGAGCGTAGCGGTTTTTTGGTGATAATACAAGCCTTTCGCTTTACATTGAGCTTTTATTATGCTGAGGTGTGGCCGGAGGTCTAGATGCCGTTTACATTTAGCACAGGAATGCCCTATAAGTGCCCAAGCGACGGACGCCTGGTGGTTATCATCCTCAACGATGAAAGCGTTATCAGGGTGAGATTTCTCTCGTACGCACCACCCGGCACTGATGAGTACCGCGGGCTCAAAAAGCTCTGCTATCTAACGGATTCTAAGGGATCCTATGCGGACAAAGGCCTGTCATTCGGTAGACAACCCCTCAATACCGCACCTTACGCTGAAGTTACGGATGGGATCTTGATGCTCATCATCAATGCAGGACGCTACGCCATCGATGAAGACTTCAAGCTCAGTCCCAACGACCCCGCCTTCGATGCGCTTTCAAAAGAGGCTCGAAAGAAGGATCGAGTTGTTACCATCCTCAAGCCCCTTGGCCCGCCGGCGAACTTCGCCCCACACTGACCCAGAACCCCCTACTTGCTGCCATATTCTCTAGGCTCGAGTACGGGGTTTTCTGATTGACGAAATACGCCATTTCGCCTAGTATCCGGCCATCTATGCCTACGTCCAAGACCACCCTCCTGCCAAAAGCGCAGGTCCAAATCACCTTTGAAGTTACTTGGGATGAAGCTCTTCCTTATCTCGAAGAGGCTGCTAAAGACATTTCGAAGGCAAAACCTTTGCCGGGCTTTCGTCCAGGCCATGCTACCTATGAAGATATTAAGCGCGCACATGGCGAAATGGCCATTCTTGAAACCGGTATCGAGCGCATCGTTCGTGCTGCCTATGTTAAAACCGTTCTTGCTGAAAAATTGAATACGGTCGGTTCACCAACGATTGCCGTTGACGCTTTAACACCTGGTCAAACGATTAAATTCACCACGACGGTCTCGATCGTCCCAACGATCAATAAGCTCGCTGACTATAAGGACGGCAAGGTTAAAAAGACTGCAAGCGAAGTAAACGAAGCGCAGGTAGAAGAAGCGATTGATCAGATGCGTAAAATGCGTGCCGAAGATATCAAGGTTGAACGCGCTGCCACACTCGAAGATATGGTGATGATCGATATGGAAATGTTGCACAACAACGTCACACTCGAAGGCGGCAAGGGTGCGGACTATCGCGTCTACTTGAACGAGCCTCACTATATCCCTGGCATGGCAGAACAGTTGGTTGGCCTCAAAGAAGGCGAAGAAAAAACCTTCGAATTGCCGTTTCCTGAAAACCACTATCAAAAGCACTTGGCTGGCAAAGAGATTAAATTCATTACCAAAACCAAGGGCGTCTTTGAACGCAAAATGCCAACGGCAAATGACGAATTTGCCAAAGCCTATGGCCTTGAGAGCATTACCGAGCTTCGCTCGAAGTTGAAAGAAAATCTCGTAAAAGAAACTGAATCGCGCGCTGCTGAAACCGCCGAGATCGCCATGTTAGAAAAACTCGTTGACGCATCTTCGTTTGGCGAAGTGCCTGATGTTCTCATCAATGAAGAAGTGAACCGCATGATGAAAGAACTCGAGCACGGTATCGAAGAACAGGGTATGACCATGGAGAACTATCTCTCGTCCATTAAGAAATCCAAAGACGATCTTAAGATGGATTTCATCCAGCAAGCCATTCGCCGCATTAACACCGCGATCTTGATCAAAGAAGTTTCGTTGAAAGAAGGTGTCGATGTTACCGAAGAAGAAATCGACGCTGAAGTTGATACCATTCTTGAATCTGTGCCTGCTGATGATGCTGCTACTCGTGAGCGTGTTATCTCTCCAGAGTACCGTGAATATGTTTCGATTCAAATGCGCAATCGCAAGACCATCGAAATTTTGAAAGCAAAGTGTATTGAGTAACAAAACACCCCCGAAGATGAGTTCATCTCGGGGGTTTTTGATTCAGGCTTCACCGATCTTTACGATGGCGCATGCTGCTTGCTCGATCTCATCGAGGTAGCGAGGCATGTCAATCGCTTCGATCTTTGGATTCGGGAGGAGCTTGTGACCGATCACGACCGATGCCACTGCCATGAGTTGGCGAGAGATCTTTTCATGCGCCTGCGTTTGCAGAAGTTGCGCGTGATCAATCGCGTCTTCACTCGCGTCCATTGAAGCATCGGCCTCTTTGATGAGCTCGATATCATGATAGATATCGCCGACACTATCAACAAACACATGTAGCTTATTCAGCTCAGTCTGCGTCTTTTCGATGAGGTCGCTGATGGACTTAATCGCTGTATTTAAGCTGCGCTCCGTTGAGACGAGTCGCGCCCTTGAGTTCTCTAGCGCATCATAACGTTCGTCATCACCGGCGTTTTTTGCGTGCTGAATACGAGCAATTATTCGTTCTTTGAGTTGTTTTGTCTTTTCGAGACGGGTTTTCAAATCAACAAGTGACCTGCTCCAGTCAGAGTCGGGGCCGATGAGTTCGGCTTCGACGCGTTTTAGACCATCGAGATAGTAGCCACGCAAATTCTTTATTGTGTTTTGAGCATTCTCTTCTTCGGCTTCTCTTCCGAAGATCAGAAGCCTGTGAACACGATCGTCCTTAATCCAGATGCGCCGCTTCTCCTCATCATCCCATCGCGTAGCCCCTCCGAGCCATGGGATAAGAAATATATCGAACGGCGAAAGAACGAGATTTCGAACATAAAACGCGGCATGACTCAGAAGAGACATCGAGTCATTTTTCGATTACGCTCTACAATAATCAATACATAGAAGAAGGTCACTATCATCGGCAGACCGACAAAACCATCTATTGAGAGTGTTGTAATGACCAGGCCAAGAATAAGACTTATCAGCCCCATGACAGTCGTTAACTTGGTTGCGAATAGGTCTCCGTCCAAAGCAAGGTTTTTTAACCGCATATGCGCGTAATGCTTCACACTATCATCCAACCACCGCCGAAGGCGCTTGATTGGGCCAGGCTGCTGCAAAGCGATAACCTCGCTCGGACTCTTATTGAGACCCGAAAGAACAATGAGCTGATCAGCTGTAAGCGTCTTCTGTTCGGACATACTACCCCCGTTGTGAAAGACCGAAACCAACGGAGTTGTTATAACGAAATACCTATTTTGTCAACGAGTCCCACTGCTTTTTGATCCCCTCCTTCAAACTTGTCGTTGGTTTATAACCAAGCTCTTTTTCAGAACGTGTAAGATCAGCGAAGGTGCGTTCTACGTCGCCTGGTTGCATGGGTTTTTTATCTAGGATGGGTTCTTTGCCAACGACCTCGCCGATGGTTGCGACCATTTCTGAAAGCGAAACAGGCGATGAGCCGCCGAGATTCCAAATACGATATCCATGTTCTTCGATACGGTCTGCGGCAGATAAAATACCTGCGACAATATCATCGATAAATGTGTAGTCACGGCTTGTCGATCCGTCGCCAAAAAATGGAATAGGTTTTTCTTCTGAGACAAGTTTTAAAAATTTCTGAATCGCAAGATCAGGGCGCTGGCGTGGGCCAAAGACCGTAAAGAAACGCAAGTTCGCAATCGGTAGCTTTGTGAGGTGGTGATGTGCGTACGCGATAAGCTCACCTGCGCGCTTTGTCGCCGCATATGGAGAAATTTGCTGATTTACATCATGCGTTTCAGAAAAAGGAACCACCGGTGAATTGCCGTAGACCGAACTACTCGAAGCCATCACAAAACGCTTTACACGAGACTTCGTCGCTTGGTTCAAAAGAATTTGCGATGCCAAAATATTTGCTCTCACATACCCAGCAGGATCTTCAATACTCGGACGAACACCTGCTTTTGCTGCAAGATGGATCACCGTCTCTGGACGCTCTTTTTCAAAAAGTATTTTGACGAATTCAGCATCAGCGAGATCACCTTCGTAAAAGGTAAACTCATCCCCTGCATTACGAATAGCAGCAAGATTTGCTTCTTTTAGTTCACGCGAATAGTAGGGGTCAAAATTATCGACCCCAACTACACGATGACCTTTTTTCAATAGTGCTTCGCAGGTATGTGAAGCGATGAAGCCAGCGGCGCCGGTGACGAGGTAGGTCGACATAAATCACGGTGATTTCAACAGATAAACAATCTGACGTCGAGCCGTGTCTCGCATTGCTCGACATGACAAAGAGCGTAGCTCTTTTGCGGGTAGGGGGTGGGGCCCAACCCTTGTCATGTCGAACAACGTGAGACATTGACGCCCTGCATTAATCTATGGAACGGGGTATTACATGAGATATCACGTCTATTGGGTATATATCCTTTCGAGTGCGAACGGCGTTCTGTATATCGGGGTAACTAACAGTCTTGCGCGTCGCTTATTGGAACACCGTAAACCTAACGCTGGGTATTCTGGC
The DNA here is from genome assembly GCA_937863195.1 of uncultured bacterium. The sequence goes on along the minus strand of CALMET010000018.1, from coordinate 157 downwards.
AGGCATCTATGTCATCAACTTGTTTACTATGAAAAACATCAGTACATCAACAATGCCATTAAACGCGAAACCGAGCTAAAAACTTGGAGACGCGAGAAGAAAATTCAACTCATTCACAGCTTTAACCCCGGTTGGAAAGACTTGGGACATTTATTTA
>CALMET010000017.1 GCA_937863195.1 uncultured bacterium | reverse complement strand
CGGCGCGATTTTCTAACGTTGCTTTATTTGTTTCGATATGGTCGCCTTTGGCTTTTTTAATGGCTGACAGCAGGTCCAATTCATCATCCCCATCGTCAGTTTTAGAAACGATGGTTACTTGTGGCTTTGGTGCAGCCGTCTGAATGATACGAGGTCGATTTGGTTGGGATGACGATGGTGAAAAACCTGGTCGGTCTGGTTGCTCGGTACGGACAATAGCGGCTACTTTTTCGCCTGGTACAGGCGTGCGTTTTACTTGGCGCATCATCCCCTGTTTTGATTTGCGTTCTTCAGCAACAAGCGGACGACAATCCGCGCAATAAATCGGTCGTGAAGTGTCTAACTGAATCGCAAGATTAAAGACCTTGCCACAACGCGCACAGGTATGCGGAAAATCAGGACGCTTGCTCTTGCCCTGCGCTTGCGGAATCGCCGCCTTAATCGCCTCAAGTCGCTCTGGGCGAATTTTGAGGTATTCGGTCGTATCTACATCACCAAGATCGAGTGAGCCTTCTGCAACAGGTTTTGCAGCAACTAAAAAGGCATGGTCATCTACGTTTGCATCATTTAACGTCGCTTCTTCGACAACTGGCTTTGGCGCTTCAGGTAAGATCGATGTCGTATCTCCTGCGGTAGGTATTTCAGGCGCGCCCTCTACCCTACTCGCTTCAAAATCACGAACAGCCTGTTCGAGCGCAGCTGGTACAGGTGCCGCCATCACCGGTTTTTCTGGATTCTGGGTATTCGCCTCCATACCACTCCACTGCAGAACTTTGGATTCAATAATGTGACGCGGCTCAGCATAGCGCTCACGCGATACAGCGATCACTTTTTGTTGGTTGCCTGTTTTGGTCGCGATTGGGGCAAGTGTATTGGCAGAAAATGGCGGCGTCGCAACACCGTCAACCATGAGCTTAAGATAGACCTGAAACTTCGCTAAATTCACTAAATCTTCAGGAGTAAATGTTGGAGCGAACTCTGTCTCCATAGCCGTTGCATCGGCACCACCGACACGCATGGCGATGATGGTACCGATATTACCAAAAATTGCGGCTGCGACTTTTTCATCAAGTTGCTCGATGTATTGATGAGCGACAACAAGATTCAAACGAAACTTACGAGCTTCAGACAAAATACTCGCAAACGACTCATTGGCAAAGTTCTGAAACTCATCCACATAGAGGTAAAAATCACGGCGCTCACTTTCGGGGATATTTTGACGCTCTTGTGCGGCAAGTTGGATCTTGGTCACCAACATCCCACCAAGTAAACGCATATTATCTTCACCAATGCGGCCTTTGGCAAGATTAACAATAACGATCTTACCATCGTCCATAACGCGACGAAGGTTAATGGTCGATTTTACCTGAGCGACGATATTGCGAATAATCGAAGAAGACAAAAACTGACCAACTTTGTTTTGAATTGGCGCAATCGCTTCGGTCGCATACTTTTCTGACCAGGTAGCGAACTCTGCCACCCAAAACGTTTTGACGATCGGATCTTTGATTTTAGCAACCACACGCGCGCGATAATCTTTATCTACCAAAAGGCGGTTGATACCCATGAGCGTAGCACCCGGATAATCCAGCAATGCATTCACGCAATTGAGCAAAACGTACTCCATACGAGCACTCCAAACATCTGGCCAAATCTTTTTGAAAACACCCATCAAGCCGGCTGCAACCAAATGCTTTTGCTCATCGTTCTCTGTTTCAAGAATGTTAAAACCGATCGGAAAATCGACATCGCCCGGATTAAAATAAATAACGTCGTTTAAACGGTGAGAAGGGATGTAGTCCAATAATTTTTCAGCTGTGTCACCGTGCGGATCGATATAACAACAACCATGGCCTGCCATGATATCGGCCAAGACAAAGTTTTCTTGTAGGGTCGTCTTACCCATACCCGTTTTACCGATGATATAGATATGGCGGCGGCGATCATCGGTCTTAATACCGAACTTGCGTTTTTGGTTACGAAAATTAGTCTCCGCAAACAGCGTGATCTCGTTTTCGTGGTCGTGATTATATTCGAGAGGCATAGTAGCTGTTTACTCAAACGGGATATACGAAGGCGCTTCTTGTTTTTTGGACTCCGTACGCAACAATGCCGGCGATTTGGCTTGAATCAGAATTGGGAAATGCCATAAGGTTGCCAATTCTTCCGTCGACATAAAGAACCTCGCCAAACCCATCCCCGATGAACGCTTGCGATAAGCGGTCATAAGTGACGATTTACGTTCATTGTTACGGCGGTCTTTAAAGAGAATGATTGAGCCAGACATACCGGTTTTCTTAAAATCCGGTTTAAGCGCCTGCATATTAAAGGTGTTGAATTGCTTGATAGCCCCAATGAAGGCCGCGCCAATTTTACCCTTGTTAAAGACGGTACGCTTACCCGTATAAATGAAGCGAATCTTGCATTCAAAACCGACTTTTGAGGTTTTACGCTCGATCGACTCAAGCACCATCTTTTCGCCGGCGGTGAGCCCCGTCATTTTTTTGTCGAGCTCTGGTTTTGAGCCAGGACTAGGTTCACCAATGAGACCAATCATTTTGAGTGGCAGGGTGATGATCTCGTCGATGAGACTCGGCTTAGGTACTTTGACGATACCCTTAAGTTTTTCAACCTCAGCTTTTGCTCGATCAAGCGGACCTTTTTGGTCGGTTGGATACAAGATATATTGCAACCAAAGCTGCTCATCTTTACCGAGGCGCGCCATCACTTCAAATAATGCCGCGAGTGGATCTTTGAATTCACCCGACACCATGTCTTCAAAATCACGGTACGTTTTGAGCGGATATGGGTCTGGCCTGACATTGGTGAGCTCAGCTCCCCACATATCCCATTCGGCATCAGGATAGTGTGTTGGCGGGACCTTGGCATAGTCAGCATCAATCACGTCCTCAATCTCGGCATCAGGGTATTGGGCAAAAACAGCGGACTCGATCAAATCACGCAATCCCTTTAAGGCGTAGACATAAAAACTCGTGATACCGTCGACCGAGACAATCTCAACCGAGATTGGCGCCTGAGTCATGCCATCGATCCACTTCTCTTTAAAACTTGGCGCGGAGTGGGCACCGGCGAGTTGAGCAAAAAGATTTTCAACCGCCTTTACGGTTTGCTCATGCATTTTTGGCACGCTAATACGCAAAAGTACCCAACTACGTTTTGCACCAGCCTTATTTTGGATATTATTTAGGTAAGCTTCTTTGGCGATATACCACAACGCCGGCACAAAAATCACCCAGCCACCACGGATAAACAAATACCCCATCGCCGTAAACGGATCTGAGCCGGCGATATTCAAAAACGTATCGATTGTGATCGTTAGTGACGCCTGCCAAACGGCGATCAATTCCATGAGGTCCATGGCCCAAATGATAACACGCCCAGTGACATTGCGTCACGGGGCGTGTTATCGAACTAATATCGTTATTTTTTTGCACGGGACCACTTGTCCATAGTGACAAGCAATGGGGATGCGATAAAGATGGACGAATACGTACCAACCGAGATACCAATGATCAAGGTCAGGGTAAAGTCGCGTAATGTTGCACCACCGAACAAGTAGATAGCGACAAGGGCAAGCAAGGTCGTTACCGACGTATTGAAGGAGCGTAGCAAGGTTTGCTGAATCGAAATTTCAACAATTTCAGCAAAGGTCCCATCGCGCTTTTGAATGTTTTCACGAACA
>CALMET010000016.1 GCA_937863195.1 uncultured bacterium | reverse complement strand
ATATTGGCAGTCGCTTCGTCCAAGATAAGAAGTTCTGGCTCGCGCAAGACGGCACGCATAAAGGCGATCAATTGTTTTTGACCAAGACTCATCCCCTCTCCGCTGCCATTGATTTGGGCTTCGAGTCCACCATCAAAACGCATGAGTAAGTTTTGCATGCTCGAATCTTTAAGGGCGGTCGCTTTTTCTTCATCGGTTTTGTCGGCGTAGAGCTCATTGCCGTAAAAGACATTGTCGAGCAAAGAGCCAGTAAACAAGAACGGTTCTTGGAGGATGAATCCGATGCGCTTGGCGCGCTCTGCTGGCTCATACGAGCGGATGTCTTTGCCGTTCAGAAGAATCTGGCCTTCGGTTGGATCATAGAGGCGAGCCATGAGTGATGCGGTCGTCGTTTTGCCTCCGCCTGTTGGGCCTACGAGGGCATAGGTTTTGCCTGGTTCAAGGGCAAATGAGATTTTGTGTAGGACTTCTTTGCCCTTGGTCCCGTCCTCACCATCAGGATAGCGAAAGACGACATTTTTGAATTCGAGCACATGAGTCGCATCTTCTTTTTCTTCAGAAGCTTTGACCTCGAGATCATTTACTTCTTCAAGAATCCCAGACACACGGTCCCAGCCCGCGAGCGCGGTTTGTAGAGATGACCAAAGCTGGGCGATTTGGCGTAATGGTTGGTAAAAACGATCGAGGTAAATCAAGAAACTCAACAAGGCACCGATCGTGAGATTGCCGCTCGCGATAAAGACGACGGCGAATCCAATAACAGCAAGCTGTGCTACGTGCGCCGACAAATCATACACCGGTGAGAAGACGCCATTCGCGAGACCTGCCTCGAGTGAGGCTTTAAAATTGTTTTGGTTTACTTCGCTAAAACGTTTTCTAAAATAGTCACGTCGATCAAACGCGATAATGACTTTAAAGTTATCAAGACTTTCTTGTACCGAGCCGCTCATAGCGCCCGTTGCTGCGAGACTCGCTTTATATTTGCCTTTGACCCAGCCTGAAACGAGTTGGGTAAAAATCAACATGAAGGCCGCTGGTGCAAGCGCAATCAAACCCAGTCGCCAGTTGATGGCTAAGATGAAGATTGCTGTACCAATAATAATAAAGATGCTCCCCATAAAACGCATGATGGTTTCAGAGAAGAATTGGTTGAGTTTTTCGGTATCGTTATTGATGCGCGAGATAAGATCGCCAGCTTTATTGCGGTTAAAGAAAGCGACAGGCAAACTTTGAAGCTTGTCGAAAATGGTATTGCGAAGTTTAAAGAGCATGCGCTGAGCAACACCGCCCATGATTTTCATTTGCGCATAGCCCGTGCCAAATCCCACCAAAAACAAGGCAAGCAAGGCGCCAGAGATCGCTAAGACGCCGTTCATGTTTTTGGTCGCGATGAAGTGGTCAACCGCATAACCAAAGAGCAGTGGGGCCGAGATATTAATACCCGAGACCACCAAGATCGTAATCAATGAAAGCAAAAGATTGAGACGTTCGTCCCCCATCATGGCCCACATCTTTTTGGCCGCTTCGAGAGCGCTCCCCTTCTGTGGTTCATTAGTCGTTTTCATAGTGGTTGGTGCTGCGTTGTGATTGTTCGATTTGGACGTATTCTGGCGAAGTCTTCATGAGTTGGGCATGGGTGCCGCTCGCGAGAAGTTCGCCCTCCATCAAAAGAAGGATCTGGTCATAGTCGACAACGGATGCAATCTTTTGCGTCACCGAGATCAAGGTAAGGTGCGGATAGTTTTTGCGGATATTCGCCAAGATACGAGCTTCGGTATTGTTATCAACGCGAGCGGTGAAATCATCTAAAAGCAAGACCTTTGGATCAAGGGCCAAAGCACGTGCCAACATCACACGTTGCTTCTGACCGCCTGAGAGACTGGTA
>CALMET010000015.1 GCA_937863195.1 uncultured bacterium | reverse complement strand
GGGACGAACTGTCCTGTAACGAGCTTGAGCTGGGTCTATGATGGGGCAAATGGACTTGTGCGCCTCACGACTTCATCAAATGACATCGTTCTTGGCGCCAGTGCAACGTCTACCGGCGCTCCTGTCTATCTCGAAACAAATCAGACAGTCGGTACGTCGACGCTGTTTATCGGATACAGCACCTCGGCAAATGTCATTATCGGTGGCACGTCCTCAACCATGAGCCACATGCACTCGTTGTTCTCTGGCAACTTTAATGGCAACGATCTCTATGTTGGTGGCAATATCGGTTCGGCATCGAGTGTCTATACCTTGGGTGAGTTCGTGGTTGGTACGGGTTCGTTCAAGATTGGTAATGGCACGTTGACGAAGACGGATGGCGCTATCACGGTATCAGCGTCAAACGGATTCTTCTTGCCGGCGACTGATCTTGGCATCAGTCTTGGTTCGCTCACTCAGCGCTTTAATGGCTACTTCAATAATGTGACTTCGACGAATGCAACGACTTCAAATCTTGTGGCTGGTAATGTTACGGTGACGTCAACGCTTACGGCGAGTAGCGTAACGATGTTTGGCGGTATCTCGCAGACATTGTCATCAAGCACGCAGGTTACGACTGAGTACTCATCCGCGCTGGCCTTCTCGGGTTCTACAAGCGTCGATCTGACAGTTTCTGGTGATACATACTTTACTGTTGCTTCTACCGGAACCTTTCCGCTTCGTACCAGATCAATTATTACCGGTTTTTCAAATGGAATCTCGGCATCTAATGTGAAGAATTATAGCCCTTCATATGCAGATGATTCATCATCGGTAAGTTTGAAATACGATGGAAGCATCACATTGGGGTCGAATACGGTATATACGACGTCGACATTTGATCTCACTACTTCATCGGTATTGTATGCGAATGGTAATATGATCTTGGTGGGAGACAAGACAACGATTTATACATTCACTCTTCAGAGAGGTTCGTCTCAGTCTGATGCTATCGCTTATGTTGGTCAGTTCTTGGTGTCCGGTACTGCACAAGGGATCATCTCTATCGAAGATGATACGCGTTCGGATGGTCAGTTCGTTATCTCGTATTACGATGCAGGTGCCACAAGATTAAGACGTCTTACCTGTAATGTCGGATCTGCTTGTATCTCGGCAGGATCTGCGTCAAATGGTATTTCAGCGAGCCCGGTAGAGGTGAGGGCAATGGGTGGGTACTACTATGCTCCGATCCCAGAAACGAATTCGGTTGTGAGGTTTAATAATACGGGTTCATGGACGACGAGCACGAGTTATGTCATGGGTGATGCATCTGCAAGACGTATTGCTGCGCAAAATGGCTACATTGCGGTCGTAGGTCAAAACCTTTCTGTAATCGATACTAAATCCAATACAAGAAAGACGTTAGAAGGTGTTGTTGGTACGACATTCTCTGATGTTGAAATGATTGGCGATACTATCGTCGTGGTGAGCAATCTGGGCGAATATCAGTATTCGCTCGGCGGTGTTCGTGCGCCTGGCGCTGAATTCGGTTCGTTAACCGTGGGCTCTGCAAGTTTTGATGGAGATGTTTATACCAAGCAGTCTCTCAAGGTTGGTTCAGGTATTTCGGTATTGCAAGGCGGTATGGACTTGCAGGGTGGTTTGACTGTTGGTAGAGGTAACGCATATATCTCTGGTTCGTTGGACGTAAACCAGCATGCATTCTTTGGTCTAGAATCTGCTACTGACACCGTAGAATATCGAACTGTTATCTCATACTCAGGCGGTAGCTTCTCATCAGGTCTTTGTCTTGATGACACGCAGACGATCGATTCTTGTCCTGCGTCTGGTTTGTTTGGTACCTCATTGATGGCTGATGGCACGATCAATGCCAGCAACTTTGATCTTGCTGAAATGTATGCCGTCGAAGGTCCAGCCGAGGCTGGCGATGTATTAGTCTTTAATCAGTCGGCTACGGCAACCGTTGAGATGTCGGGTGGTACGCGTTATGACCGCCGCATTGCGGGTGTTGTCTCGACGCGCCCTGGTCTCTTGCTTGGTTGGGCGGCAGCATCGCAGACCCAAGTCGCTCTTGTAGGTCGTGTGCCTACCAAGGTGTCGATGACCAATGGCGAGATTAAGATCGGTGATCCGCTAACAACCTCTGAATACCCTGGTTATGCCATGAAGGCGACCAAGCCAGGTATGATTCTCGGCTACGCTCTCGAGGATCTCTCAGTAACGGGTACGATCGAAGTGTTTGTTGATACAGGTTATAACGCTGCAACGGCTCTTGGTACGGATGGTTCTATCGCCACCGTTACGGATAATCTTGTCATCGTAGGCGCTGAAGGTGCGACAGCGACGACAACGGCGGTTGGTTCTTTCGGCCTCACCTTCCATGGTGAAGGCTGGGACACGACGAGCTCGATGGCGCTCGCCTATGACTTCACCTTGCGCACCGACATGCTTTCTTCAACGAATTCACGCTTCGTTATTGAGAATAACTTTGGCTCATCGACGTTCTCGGTTGATCAAGAAGGTATTGTTCGTGCTAATGGCTATGAAGTGAATGATGCTTTTGATCTAGCTGAGCGTTATGAATCTGCAGATCAATTAGAGCCTGGTGACTTAGTCATGATTTCAAAAGACGCAGACCGCCAAATCTTGCGTACAAATGCAGACGAGGCAATTGCAATCGGCGTCATCTCAACAAAAGCTGGCTTTACCCTTGGTGCGAATGCAAGTGGCACTTTCCCCGTTGCTCTTGCAGGTCGTGTCCCTACCAAGGTAACCACGATGGGTGGTGCGATTCAGCGTGGTGATGCATTGATGGCTTCAACCATCCCTGGTGTCGCGCAAAAAGCGACGGTTGCCGGCCAGATTATTGGTTATGCGCTTGAGAATTATGAAGGTGATGACAATGGTTTGGTTGAGGTCTTTATTCAGCCAGGCTTGTGGATCCCTCAAACGGGGCTTGATGCGATGGCGAATGCGCCTGCAACGGGCTCTGGTATGGGTAGCGGCCCTGCGCGCCAAGGCTTCGCTAAGGTTACGACAGGTGGTTCGCGTGTGAGTATTAAGTATACGAGTATATTGGCCTACCCTGTACCTCAAGTAACGGCGATGGGCAATGTCAGTGGCGGTTGGTGGTTAGAAAATGTGAGCGATGTCGGCTTTGATATCGTGATGGATACCATCCAGCCTATCGATATTCAGTTTGCTTGGCAGGTTAGTCCAGCACAGACGGGCATCATGCAATATCACTCTGACGGGACCTATGGACAACTCGACCCATTAACGGGGCAACTCATTGAGAATCCAGAAGTCGATAGTGAAGAGCCGGTGATTGAAGCGCCGGTCGTTGAAGAATCCGCGCCAGAAGTTATTACAGAAGGCGAATAATCCTTAACAAAAAAATGAACCTACAGGTTCATTTTTTGTTTGATGATCACTTATGCTATAATCGCGTCATTACTAAACGCCCTTTAGGTATGTCCAATATTTTCTCCAACCTCCAATCGTCACCAACGGTACAAACCCCTGAGCCTACCAAGGCTATGCCCGGTCTCGCAAAGTTATTAAACGCTGTTATTAACGGTTGTTTGTATTTATTAGCGTTTGCCGTCCCGCTTTTTGTCTGCCTCAGCTTTACCGATGCTGTTGAGTTGAGCAAGCAAAGTCTTTTGATCCCAATTGTCTCAATCGCGGTACTTGCTTGGATGGGTAAGGCGCTTGCAGAGCGCAAACTCGTGCTCACGCGTCACTGGATGCACGTTGTTGTGAGTCTTTTTGGTCTTGGATACTTGCTTTCATCGATTTTTTCACAAGATAAGACGCTTTCATTTTTTGGCGCGCCAGGCCAGGTCGCTTGGGCATTTGGTACGGTGCTCGCTTTCATGGCCATGTACTTTGTCATCGTGAACCATGTTCGCACGACAGAAAAGCTGTATGACTTGCTCTTTGTCTTCTTGGGCGGATCATTGCTTGCCGGTATCTTTGGTCTATTGCAGATTTTCGGCGTTCACTTGCTTGGCGGAGTCTTTCAGAATACGGGCATGAATACGATTGGTACGGCCTATTCGTTAGCGTCCTACCTCGTCGTCCCTCTCTTGCTTTCGGCAGGACTCGCTTTTCATGGTTGCCGTAACAACGTGTGTCTTCTCGGCTCAAAAGGTCCGATGGGCACAGCGGCTCGTGGCATGGTATGGGTGACGGGTATCGTTTCACTTTCATACATCGTATTGGTTGATTATTGGCTAACCTGGGCGATTATTCTCGTCGGTGCCATTGTGATGGTTGCTGTGGCCTTTGCTCGCACTAAAAAAGTCACGAGCCCAGTGCGTCTTATTATCCCAGGTATCTTGATCGTGGCTTCAGCGGTATTACTCGCGTTCAAAGTGCCTATCGCATTGCCAATCGCAAGTGAAGTCGCTCCTTCGGCAATGGCCTCATTTGAGATCTCAAAGCAAGCTCTTCGTGATCATGCCATCTTCGGTACCGGTCCTGGCACGTGGATCTACGACTATACGAAGTATCGCGTACAGCTCGTTAACCTTTCGCCATTCTGGAATGTTCGCTTTGATCGTGGTTATTCGACCTTCTTCACCCTCTTGGCAACGACAGGTATTGTCGGTGTTGCACTTTGGCTAATCCTCATTCTCTCATTGCTCATTAAGGCGGTTACCCAACTCCTTAAAGAAAGAGATGACGATGCGTGGTATGCCTATCTCGTCACATTCACCGGTTTTGTTGCGCTGATCTTTACCTCGTTTTTTGCCCACCTCAATATCGCGCATGCGTTTGCTTTCTGGTTGCTCTTGTCGCTTCTGACGGCTCTCGTTGCTAAAAACACCATTACTTGGGAGAAGAACTCGTCTATCGTCTTTGGTGCCTTATCGATTAAGATTGTCGTCTTTGCCGTAGCGGCGATCTCGGTTACTTGGTTGATTGGTCAACGAGCTTTGGCAGAAATGCGCTTCACAAAGGCTGTGAGCACCTTTAGAGCCAATGGCAATCTTGAAGAAGTCATGCGTGATATCTCATCCGCACGTGCATTGAATCCGATGTCGGATGTGTATGTTCGCAATCTCGCACAGGCAAATCTTGTGAATGTTGCACGCTTGATCCAAGCTGGTCCAAAAAACGAAGAAGACGCAAATAAGATCAACCTTGCGATCAAAGAATCGGTAGACCTTGGTATCGTCGCGACACAGATTAACCCACAAAACGTTGATAACTGGTCGAATCTTGGCTTGATGTACCAATCCGTAGCAAGCTTTGTACGTGGCGCAGATGAATTCGCTATCAAATACTACAAAGAAGCTTCAGATCGTGAACCGCAAAATCCGGTCTTCTTGAGTGAGATCGGTAAGTTGTACCTTCTTCGTGCCGATGCTTATCGAAAGGCGCTGGGTACTGAAGACGCCACCAAAAATGCAGAAGCACAAAAAGGGGTGCAAGAAAATCTTGCTCTTGCAGAAGATTTCTTAAAGAAATCGATTACCGCTAAGCCTGACTATTTGCCTGCTCGTTATCAGCTCGGTGTCGTCTATGAGCGCCAAAACCGTGTCAAAGATGCGGTAAGTGAATTAGAAAAAGTCCTCACCCTTAATAACAAAGATGTTGGTGTCGCCTTTGAGCTTTCGATCCTTTACTATCGCGATGGACGCAAAGATCAAAGTCGCGACCTTCTTGAAAAAGTTGTAGAGTTCTCACCAGAAAACGTAAACGCGCGTTGGTACCTCTCAGCACTTCAAGAAGAGTTAGGTCTCTATGATAAAGCGCTTGAAACCCTCAAGCCGGTACAGGCCCAGTATCCAGACAATGACGCGGTTAAACAGCGCATAAACGCCATCTCGGTTGCCAAGGCTGCTCAAGAAGCGCCAAAAACACAGCCACTCCCTGAGCCAATTCAAGAACCAATTCAGACTCAGAACCCTACGAACCCAGTAACACCTTAACCCTTTATGGCCGACCTTCGACGCATCTTCTCTCAGCTTTTTGAGAGAGTTGGGAGCTATCTCTCTGAGGATGCGCCGCATGGTGATGCGCGTGCATTGCTCCTTGCTGAGGCAAGGGCTTTGCGCGCGCATTTTAGTGACATGATGAAGGCTTATGATGCGGCTCTTGATGAAGCGATCAAGTCACTCGATCAAGATAAAGACCATGAGCTGATGGCAAAAGCGCCACATTTGCGCGCTGAATTGCAAGCTACGCGTCGCGCGCTCTATCGCTCAATCCTGGCCAGACAAGACAAGCAAGCCTTAGTCACTGAGCTAAATGAATGGAAGCAACACAAGCACCTCTCTAAAGGCGCTGAGAGTCTTGTCCGAAATGAGCGCATGGAGATGCTTGAAAGCGAGTTACGTTCACGACAGGTTGAAAAAATGTTTTCCGCTTCAGGAGTGGTTGCTCCTGATGTGGCGGTGAGTGAGAGTGCTCCATCTCGTGTGCCAGATCTTCAGGTCAGTGAACCCGTAAAAGCCGAACATCATTTGCCTCTGATTGAGTTATGGAAGTCGCTCCAACCTCCGACGGAGGAGGTGATTGAAGCGTGGTCCGCCGTCCTCAAAAAGGCGCATCACCCAGAATTAGATCCTAGGACTTCGGTTGAGTTGGTAAAATCGTTTAAACAAGCGCAAGGTGCTATCAAACAAAGCGATCGCCAAAACGGCGTAACACGTGATCGACTCGAAGTCTTTCAAGAGATTGAAACATCTTAAAACCTTCTATGTTATTGCTTTTTTCTTGCAATGCAGAAGAAGGCTTTTTGATAAGAGATGAATCGTGTCCCAAATTGAGATTTAAAACGCGAAAAACCTTTCCAGGAGGTCGCATCTCCTTTGGCATAAAATCCATCAAAATCACAAACGCGTATCCCGCGGGCTTGTGAGGTCATGAACCAATGGGCGATTAAGCCGGTATTGGAGGGAGTCTGTCGCGCAGCATCCAGCATAAAGCCTGAGATGTGAAGCGACGTGCGGATTTCAGGAATATCTAAGATCGCAAGCCCCGCAATAACATCAGTTGTGCCGCGCCTAACGACTCCATAGAGATGTAAGCGTTCTTTATGGGCAATGGCTTTGCGTTTGATACTTGCTGTAAAGCCGGCTATTATCGCCGTCGACTTGTCGCAACGTGCATAAAACTGGCAGTAGGTTTCAGGATCGAGTTCAATAATTTCAAGCTGTTCTTGAGCGAGCCATTTCTTACGCTCGCGTTTGGCGAGATCGCTCCAGTCGAGGTGAACGTCTCCGGTAGCAGGGATCGAGGCATAGCCCGTTCGGCGCCTCCATGGTGAACCAGGAGCAACAAACCATCCCGCAGGCGGATGCTTGAGGGTGTAGGAATCCCACTTATGAATGCGCCATGGCCCTGGTGTGAGCGTTGGTTCTTCTGGGCCGTAACTATGTTCTAAAATAAGTGGTCCGATGTTTTGTCGGGTGCTCCAAGATGATCTGTTCTGTACCAATGAGAAGCCAGGCCGATCGCCGTACTCTCGTTGTAAATATTCTGGACAGGTCATGAACGAGATATACTCATCGGGCCAGACATCACCGAGAATACCGCTCCCATGCGGACGAAAGAACCCCATCCAGTTTTGGTGAAATTTTTTACATTTTTCTTCAGCGAAGGCTGTTTTGTACGAATCAAGTATCTCGTTTTGCGTATAGGCGTTCACGAGAAGGTGACCTTGGGGCTCTAAGAGACGGGTGATCTGTTCGATGAGTTTTGGTTGGGCCGTGACGGGCGCGACTTCTTGCCCAAGAAACATATCGCATACGATCATATCAAATCTACCGGTT
>CALMET010000014.1 GCA_937863195.1 uncultured bacterium | reverse complement strand
GCTGATGGCAAACGAAGCACCATGCGAGGTTCTTTTTCGCCTTCGGTTGTCGTGTCCGCTTCATCGATGTCGAGATGTTCGCAAAGTACGGCTAGCACTGAACGCGTTAAACCCCACGTAGGTTCAATAACATGTGGGATAAATCTCTCGCCCGTATCCTGATCAAACCAACGCAAATCTTCGCCTGAAGCCTCTTGGTGACGAGAAAGATCGTAGTCCGTGCGGTAAGCCAAGCCGCCCAATTCTTTCATCCCGAATGGATAAAGGTATTCAGGGTCAATCGAACGCTTTGAGTAAAAGGCGCGATCAGCTTCAGGGATTTCTTTGTATTGAACATTTTCAGATTTGATCATCAAAACCTCACTAACCCAAAGCTTGTATTCTTCGAGCCACATTTCATAAGCTCTTTCAGCATCTTCAGGACGGACGAAAAACTCAATCTCCATCTGCTCAAATTCACGCAGGCGAAAAATAAAATTTCCTGGCGTGATTTCATTTCTAAATACGCGACCAACTTGAGCAATACCAAATGGCAATTTCTTGCGCATCGTATCGCGAATATTCTTCCACGTCGTGAACATGCCGGCGGCTGTTTCTGGACGTAGATAAGCAACAGATGCCGTATCTTCGGTAACGCCGATAAACGTTTTCAACATCAAGTTAAACTGGCGTGGATTCGCGAGTTCGTTGCCGTCTGGGCTCTTTAAGCCAAGCTCGATCATCTTGTCTTTCATCGCATCAAACGACATGCCCGTCACATCAATATCTGCCGCTTCAAGCAAATGATCTAAACGATAGCGCTTATGTGTTTTTTTATCTTCAACGAGCGGGTCAGAAAAACCGGCCAAATGACCCGAAGCCTCCCATACTTTTGGGTGCTGAATGATTGGCGTATCAATACCAACAACATCTTCGCGCGTTTGCACAAAACGCTTCCACCACGCATCGCGGATATTGTTCTTCAACTCAACGCCATAAGGACCAAAGTCCCATGCATTCGCAAAACCGCCGTAGATATCAGAGTCGGCATAGACAAAGCCGCGTCGTTTGCACAACGACACGAGCAACTCCATTTTCTTTTCGTTTGAAATCATATAGGTGGTTACACCGTCATCACTTCTTTTTCTTTTTCATCGGCCATTTGTTCGATTTTATCATTCCATTCACCGATCGTTTTATCGAGACGTTCGAGTTCGCGACGTTCTTCGTCTTCGCCGATCAATTTTTCTTTTTTGTCGGCTTGAATAGCGGAGCGTACTTTTTCACGTACATTGCGAACGGCGATCTTTGCCGCTTCTTCGCGTTGTTTGAGAAGTTTTACCATGCTCTTGCGATTGTCCTCGGTCATTGGAGGCATCACCAAACGAATCACCGTGCCGGCCGTATTTGGCATCATGCCGAGATTGGCTTCGATAATCGCCTTTTCAACATCTTTCACGATGCTCTTATCCCAAGGTTCGATCTGCAGGGTTTTTTTTTTTTTTTTCGTAACCGAAGCGCAGGACTTTAAGTCCATCGACTGCCCATAGGCAACGACATGAATATGCTCAACCAAGCCCGGATGCGCACGACCCGTGCGAAAGCCCTGAAGCTCTTGATGAAAGTGATCAATAACCGCCTGAAACTCTGCTTTGTTTGCATCA
>CALMET010000013.1 GCA_937863195.1 uncultured bacterium | reverse complement strand
ATGATCTTTTCGGCGGTTTTGAGGCCTTCGCTGATCAATTGGTCGATCTCGTCATCAATAGTGATAGCACGTGATTCAGAGTAGTTCCGCGCTTCATGAATTTCACGTCCCAAGAAAACCATTTCGTCGCTTTGACCATAGGTGCGTGGGCCAAGTTTGTCGGACATGCCCCAGAGGGTGACCATGCTGCGGGCTGTTTGGGTGACGCGTTGCATGTCGCTTGAAGCACCGGTGGTCAAATCACCACAGATGAGTTTTTCAGCGGCATAACCACCGAGGCTGACGGCGATATCATCGATATAGTCGGCCTTGCGGCGCATCGCGCGATCTTCGGTTGGGAGTTTAATCGTATAACCGGCAGCGCGGCCGCGGCTAATGATCGAGACTTTGTGAACCGGATCAGAATTTTTTGAGAGGTGAGCAACGAGGGCGTGGCCAGCTTCGTGATAAGCGGTGACGCGGCGTTCTTCTTCATTCATCAGATGGCTTTTGCGTTCTGGGCCAAGCATGACTTTTTCAATCGAGTTGATGAGGTCCATCATGGTGATCTCGGTTTGGTTGCCGCGGGCCGCTAAGATCGCGGCTTCGTTCATGAGGTTCATGAGGTCGGCACCCGAGAAGCCTGGTGTACGTTCAGCGATTTGGCGAATGTTCACGTCTTTGGCGAGCGGCTTATTGCGGCCATGGATGGTAAGAATCTCTTCACGATCACGAATGTCTGGCGGATCAAGAATGACGCGACGGTCAAAACGGCCTGGGCGAAGAAGGGCAGGATCAAGTACGTCTGCGCGGTTCGTGGCAGCGATGACGATGACGCCGAGGTTTGGTTCAAAGCCGTCCATCTCAACGAGAATCTGGTTCAAGGTTTGTTCGCGTTCATCATGTGAACCTCCGAGACCGGTACCGCGTTGGCGGCCGACCGCGTCGATTTCATCGATAAAGATGATACATGGTGCAGACTTTTTTGCCTTCGAGAAAAGATCACGAACGCGTGAAGCACCGACACCGACAAACATTTCAACAAATTCAGAACCGCTCATGTGCAAGAATGGCACATCGGCTTCACCGGCGACGGCGCGGGCGAGTAAGGTCTTACCGGTACCAGGGCCACCCATAAGCAAGACGCCTTTAGGGATTTTGGCACCAAGCTTTGAGAATTTATCTGGCTGTTTTAAAAACTCCACAACTTCTTCAAGTTCTTGTTTTGCTTCGCGTACACCAGCGACATCTTTAAACGTAACTTTGTCTTTGGTTGGGTCGAGTTCGCGAGCGGTGGATTGGCCAAAGCTTGCGGCTTTATTGTTTTGGTTTTGGACTTGGCGAAAGAAAAAGAACATCAAGACGCCAATCAAGAGCACTGGCAAAAGCGTCTGCAAAAGAAGGCTGCCCCAAAGGCTGGCGCCTGAAGGTTGTTTGACCTCGGTTTTGATAGCGCGGGCTTTTTCGGCGTCCACACCATAGCTCTGAAGAAGTTCAGGTACGGCCAAGCCGGATTCTTTATTGACCGTAACTTTTGAGCCATCGTTCAAGGTAACCGTCATTTTGGTGCCTTCAACCGAAACCTCTTTTACTTCATTGGCGGCGACCTTATTAGCGAAGCCGGCCATGTCGAGAGTTGCTTGTTCTTTGAGGGATACCGAAGCCAGGCCGACGGCAATAAGCACAACGGCACCGACCATGATCAAGATATTGCGAGTAGTAGAATTCATAGCGATGAGGGGACTTTAGCGGACGAATGCATAAATGAAAACCCCTCAAGCCCCCTGCCCCCGGTAGACCTATTTATTGGGCTTTTTGGTATAGGTCTACCGACCCCTTCCCACATTTGTGGAAGGGGTTACGAAAACAAAAAAATGTAGCGATAAAAACACCCCCAAACGTGGGGGTGTTTTTAACCTAATGGATTGTGGGGGAGGGGTTTAGGCCTCCTTTTTCTCGTCGCGAGGTTTGCGAAGCGAGAGGCCGAGACGGTGGCTATCAGCATCAATCGAGATGATGCGGAAGTCGAATTCGTCACCGACACGAGCGATTTCGTTGGCATCCTTCACTGGCTTATTGGCGAGTTCAGAGATGTGAGCGAGACCGTGGATTTCAGGATCGAGTTCAACGAAGAGACCGAATGGGTTGATCTTGAGAACCTTGCCTTTGATCGATTGGCCAAGGGTGTATTTGGCAGCAACCGTTCTCCAAGGATCTTCAACGAGCTTCTTCATCGACAAGAAAATCTTTGCACTTTCGATGTTGATGATTTCAGCACGAACGTGGTCGCCGATCTTGAGAACATCGCGTGGGTGGTCAATACGTTGCCAAGCGATTTCAGAGATGTGGACGAGACCTTCGAGGTTTTCATCAAAGCGGACGAAGGCGCCGAAGTCGGTAACAGCCGTTACCTTGCCTTCAACGTGATCACCGACCTTGTACTTCGAGAGAACGGATTCTTGCTTGGTTTCCCAAACGGCTTTTTCGGAGACGACGATTTTTTCGTCCTCTTCGTTCACGTCGAGAATCTTCACTTCGAGGCTTTGGCCGACGAGGGATTTCAACTTCTCTTGGATCTTTGCTTTTTCACCGCCGCTTACGCGTGGGTAGTTGGCAGGGGAGAGTTGTGAAACCGGGATAAAAGCAGGAACGCCTTCAACGCGGGTAATGAGACCACCTTTGTTGGCGTCCAAGACCTTGGCCTGAAAGACAGCGCCAGCGGTGAGAAGTTCTTTAATTTTGTCCCATGAACGTTTGCGACCAGCGCCTTTGAGCGAGAGCTCAAGTTCACCGAATTCGTTGTCGAGGGTGATAACCGTTGCCTCAACTTCGTCGCCGATGCGGAGGTCAACATGCTTATCGAGCTCAGGACCACGGATAATACCGATAGCGAGGCCACCGATATCAAGACGAACTTCGTTGCGGCCTACCGAGACAACCGCGCCTTTGACCACGCCACCAACCGCCGGGTAGGCGATGTTTGCATGGGCTTCAAGTAATTTTGCGATTTCAGACATAAAATTGAGAAAAAAATAACGACAGGTTTACCTGACGCCCGAGAAACGAAAACCTGTCAGTTGTCGTTATGACCGCCCCCGACGAACGTCGGGGAGGTGTATGCCGTGCGTTAAGGCCGCCGGTCCATACAAGAATGAGGGTGTCAGTTGGCCAGGATAGTAGCGAAAAATGGCCAAACCGTCAAGAAATCAGGCCTCGCCCCACTCACCCTGCCCCGTAACGCCGCTACGCTTGCTATTACGGGGCGGTCCCTCTCCGTGGGGAGAGGGTTTTCAGATTCAGAACGCCCTCTCTCAACAGAGAGGGACACCCCGACGAAAGTCGGGGTTGGGTGAGTGGCCGCGAGGGTCGAATGCGCGATGTTCATGCTATACTTCTCGTATGATGTTAGATCTTCGCGATCGCCAAGCTCTTTTAGACTCGATGGAGGCGGTTTTGGATTATTTACCTGCCAAAGAGCGCAAGCCTTTTGAAGATGTCTATCTGGCAGAACGTGAAGATGAGCCGGTCTCGCATGATCGCTTGCTCGAGCTCTCTTTGCAGGCCGGCGTTGAGACGTGGCCGGCGCGGCAAGCGTTTAAGCAATTTGTGACGTCGGTGGGTCAAGAGCTCGAGTGGGATTTGGTGACGAAGCATGTCTCGCGCCCAGTGGCGTTTTTCTTGCTGCAACGCAAAACGGATGAGATGGGGTTGGATCAGGTGCTTCAACAAGAAGGTATCGAGCACGCACTGTATCCCGAACATCGCCAAGAAATCGAGCTCGTTCGCCAAGAGGCGCATCGATTGTTGTACCAAGATCATAAAGAGATGCTTGAGCCCGTGATGCATGAGATGCGATCAGAATTAGACGGGATTCGCCAGTTTTTGAAACGTCAAAAAGAAGAGGCGCTCGCACGTACTGGCAAAGAACAAGAAGAATCACTTGATGCCTTGCAGCAAATCGAAGCGCGCTTGTTTTTATTAGGAGAATGGTTGCCGATCGAAGTTATCCGCGACGAATTACCGACTGCATAGCCATGGTCCAAAGTTGAGGCTGATGAGGTGGGACGAAAATGGTTTCAGCGGGAGCGATATCGGGGAGTGATGATGACGTCGATGCAATGATCGGCGTTTTTGTTTGCGTCGCTTCAATGAGTGGGATCCCGAACCCTTCATACCAGCTTGGGTAGAGAAGGGCTTTTGCATTTGCGTAAAGCCATGCAAGTTCTTGGTCGTTTAGCCAATCAAGACAAATGACGCCTTCTTGCTGAAGATGCTTGCCAGTAATCGCGAGTGAAATCGTTTTATCTTGTTCGCGAAATTGTTTGAACGCTTCAAGAACGCATTCGCCATTTTTGCGTGTATTGTTTGCGCCCAGCAAAAGAAAGAAGGGCTTACCTTCAAGTGCCGCGATGCTTTGTTGGATGGGTGAAATCAGAAAATCCGAGGTTTTGATGATCTCTATTTTGTCTTCTTCGACGTTTAGAATCTTTATCAAGTCACGTTTTGTCCACGAAGAAACAGTCAGTACTCGCGTAGCATTTTTGATGAGTTGTTTTGGACGAAGAAGCGTATGCCAGAGACGAGACTTGGTTGAATACCAAGCGGGTTCAATTAAAAATGAGAGATCATGAACAAGGACGGTAGTAGGTACGCGGCTTTTGGCGGTGAAGTCCATATTGGGATACAGCACTTCGTCAAAGGCACCGGCAAAATATTTTTCGAATGAGATCCCAAAAAAGCTCGCGATAATCACGAGTTTATTCGGAATTCTGACATGCTGATGTGGTAGGTGCGCGAGGTCAGCGGGGAGCGAAGCGTGGCTCGTGAATCCGACGACGATTTCGGTGTCAGCGTTTTTATTTGCGATCAGTGATTCGATGAATGGTAATACCAGACGGCGCACGCCGCCTGAGCGGGTATCAAGAAGGCAGCGTCCGTCGATCAGGAGGCGCTTCATATCAGCGGTTTACTTCGTTTTGGTTAAGACGGCTCGCCCAGGCAGCATCCACATAGTCACTCATGCGTAATTTGAAGTTCTCTTTAGAAAAGAATTCTGCATGAGAGCGAATCCGGCGTGGATCATAAGAGCCTGCGTCAAAGCGAATCGCGGCATTGCCGATATCCTCCCACGTTTGGACGTCAAAGAATTCGCCAGTGACGCCGTCTAAAACGGTTTCAGTAGCGCCACCTTCGCCAAAGGCGATAACCGGGCGTCCGGCGGCCATGGCTTCGACGGCGGTAATGCCAAAATCTTCAATTTGTGGATGTAAGAAGGCAATCGCTTCGCGAAACAATTCTTTCTTGGCATCTTCGGTGATATGGCCAAGAAACTCCGTTTTGGGGCCGGCCATCTTTTTGAGTTTTTTCAGTTCTGGTCCTTCACCAAAAATCTTGAGGGGCATGTTCAACTTCGCAAAAGCCTCTACGACCAAGTCAAAACGCTTATAGGCAACAAGACGGCCGCCCGTGAGCCAATAGACGCCAGGCTTGGTTGAGAGGGGGATTTGTGCGACATCGACCGGTGGCGGCAAAACAACCGAAGGCCGGGCATAGTAGCGCTTGATGCGTGATTGCGACAAAAGGCTATTGGTTAAAAGATGGTCAGGGCGTGTGGCAGCTTGAAAATCCCATTGGCGCAAACGGTGCAGATACGAAGGCAGTAGGCGTTTGATAAATGAGGGGACGGGTTGCTCGTTTACATAGCCGACGCGTTCTTGCCAGAGATAGCGTGTGGGTGTGTGGAGGTAACAGATGTGCAGTGCATGTGGCGCGGCAATTACGCCTTTAGCAAAACTCGAAGAAGATGAAATTACCAAGTCATAACGCTGCAAATCAAATTCTTCGATGGCCTGCGGCATGAATGGCAGATACCAGGTATAGAGTTTGTTCGCGAAAGGGAGTTTGTTCAGTGTGCTTGGTCTGATATCGGCATCACGAAAGCCCGCATGCATGCGTTTTGGATTGTGAAACAAGGTATAAATTGGTGCGCGCGGATACAATTCGTGAAGGGCAAGTAAGGTGCGCTCAGCGCCTCCGTCTTGGACCAAATAGTCGTGGACGAGCGCAATACGCCGCGGTTCAGTACGCGGTTCGTGTCGAGAGGGCTGCGGCGCTACGCTCATAGAGCTATGCTACATAGCGCGCAAAGCGTTGTCAGACGGTCTCGTCAAGGGTCTTAATAGGTACCATTGCCCTTAAAGACCGCAAAAGGGGTTTTGAGCAAAATATAGATATCTAAAGCCGGGGACCAATGCTCGATATACCAGGTGTCGAG
>CALMET010000012.1 GCA_937863195.1 uncultured bacterium | reverse complement strand
CGCAACACGTTGCGAAAGCGTGGCATTTGTTGCCATGAATGAGGCAGACCCAGTATAGGTTGCCGTCTCGTCGGTGAGCGCTGGGTTTGTGTAATTAAACGAAGCGTCGCCACTCGTCCAACCATCGAGTTTTGCCGGGGTACCACTTGATACTTCGAATGAGCTGTTTTGCAAGACATTCAATGCCGTGCCACCAACTTCAGCGGCAAGCAACTTTGTACAACCACTATCGCCAGAAGCACAGGCGGCGAGTGTTTTATCCGCGTAGAATTTTGGACCTGTCGTGTTCCAAGAACCGTCTTGGTTCAATTGGGTGAAATACCCCTGACAACCGACGTTGTCAGCCGTACAAACACTGCCATCGATCGTATTACGAACATAGGCCACTGCCTGACCCGCACGCGTCGTATATGATCGGCAACTTGCATCACGCTCAAGACATTCAGTCGAATTAAAACGGTAGGTCGTTTTTTCAGCGACACAATAGCCATAACCGCCAACACATTGGCCTTTTTCATCACGTTGCAAACAGGTTTGAATATCACGACATTCGTCACGGCGTTGTGGCGCTGTACGTGAAGAGATCAAGGTATCACCATACCCCGTCAAACGACATTGCTGAGGAAAGGACGTAAGCACCCAGTTCGAATCCACCAACTTACACCATGGGTTCTGTGCATCACGTTCACCCTGTGCATTACATTGCGAAAAACCTGCTAAAACTTCTTTGACCGTCACACAACCTGATGGACCTTGGCAGCGAGCGATATTTTCTGGAGAGTTGGCGGCAAATTCAAAACCGACCGGGATAATACGCATGGCACGCAATTTTGCGAGATTACCTGCACAGTAGGCATAGGTATAACACTGGCGATCTTGGTTTTCTTTTGCATTAGTGATTGGAATCAAACGCCAATCTTCTTTCAGCAATTCTTCTTCAACGGCTTTTTCAATGGTGAGATTGCCTTCACTACCTTGACCTGAAACGATCTGAGCCAACGCTTCGTCCATGGCACAGTTCCAGATATTGCGACCTTCATCAGGACATGAATAGAGATCAGACAAAATCTCAACCTCGCTATTACGCAAGAGATTCACCTCACGCAAATCAATATTTGCCAAACGGGTGTCGATGGCATTTTTTACGAAAGCCGCATCAGGAGATGCGAGATTACCTTTTTTATTACTCCCTTTAAAGGCATCTACCAAGCCGCGGATAAGACCTTTTTGCATCACCTTATTCAAGACCTTTGAAGAAAGCGTATTCAAGAAAACTGAAGCCGTATAAACGCCGAGCTGGGCCGCGCCTGATTGAAAAGCGTTGCCAATAATCCCCTGTCGAATATCACTCTCTGAAGTTTTTGGGTCTTTGATTAAATAATCTTCTTGAGCTTGTTGGACCACGCTAGCCGGAGTACGCACATTGCCGCTCACGATGTCTTCAAGATTTCTAAAAGCCCCCGTTTCTTTGCGGTCATCTTCTGCATCACGAACCTGCTGAGCGATGAGTTCGTTTGAGTGACCGAGAATAGTCAAGCTAACACCAAGGTCGCTACCGCCAAATGAAATACCTTCGGTGATGTAATCAAGAACCTCGGTATTCGAAAGCGTTGTATAAAGCCCGCGATAGTTTTGGACCACTTGTTGAAAATCACAACGCGGCTGGATATCAAAATTACCCTCTTGCAAGCCAGGAAACTGAGCCCCAATACTCAACTGCAATTGCAATAACTGTTGCGGATTTGGTGGCTGACATAAATTAATACCGGCATCCCTAAAAAATGAAAGATCCGACAAACTCCCCAAGACCTCTCCTGCGGCATCCCCACCCACATCCTTCATATAACCACTGAAGCCTTTTTTATAAACGAGAGCTGATTGGCCTTTGCCGCCATTTGCAATGTAATTCGCCGCATCATAAGCAATACGCGCCGTGAATTTTTGCAGTACATTGAAGAAGATTGTGACGCCAGCTGAAGCGAGTCGGGTTTTTATCTGACTACGCACACGCTCAACAGCGCGATCAGCTTGAGCCGCTGGATCGGTGTATTGTGCATAGGCTACGTTTGCCACCATTGGGCCAACGGCGATCCAGGCTGTCATGACCGCGATCAGAATCGCGGCGGCCTTTCGGTTATGGAGAGGATGGTTCATAGCAGGTTAGGGGGTGGTTGTAGTTGCTTGGGTTGAACTTGGCGTCGCACCGGTTGATGTAGCGGATCCCTGAAGTCTTTCTCTGATTGCGAGCACTTCGTCATAAGCGACTTGGTACACCTCGCTAATTTGAGTATCGGGTAATTCTTCTAACTCGGCCTGGGTGACATAGCCCGTTTGTATGAGATACGCTCTCTTTTCTGCTGTAGACAAGGTACTTGGCTCAGGGGCTGTCAGAATGAACTGTTCAACCGGATTGTCAGCCTCGCTAACCAAGAGGTCGCTATTCGTTGAGGTGGTGATTCTGTTTTGATTCAAGCCCTGTATGCACTGTTGTCCTTTAGGACAATTTGGATCTTGGCCCTGCGCGATCTCGAGCGCATCCGGCATACCATCAGAATCAGAGTCGGCGAGATAGGGTGATGTTTTATAAATCTTTAACTCACTATAATCATTTAACCCATCACGATCGGTATCTTTTTTGCGTAACTCAAGATCTTGGTTATTTTGCGCCAAGAGTTCGTTGTACTGTGCGGTTGATTGACGCACCGCTGCGAGCGGCACATAAAAAGGCCCGGTGATTCTTAAACGCAAATACGCGGCAGAAAAACCGAGCACACCAATACCAACAAAACATAAAATCCCGATGGCAAAACGACTCTCTTGCGGGAGTTCTTGCCACTGGGTTCGCAGCCGCTCAATCGGCACAAGGGACATAGAAAGATAGTATCATGCAAACGGCTCTCAATCTAGCTCAATAAGCCGACTTATCAACATACAAGGTTCGCGGTATACTGGCAACCTATGCAAGATCTCTTCGCTCTTTCTCCTGATGAACGCGGTTGGCTCGAACAGCCTGCCGAAGGTGAGCTTCATGTCGATGTCTATCGTGATGGCGAGCAGCTCGTTATCCGTTCGAGTGCTGCCGGCATCAAAGCCGAAGACCTGTCTTTAGCGTTGGACGGTGACCTGCTCACCATCCGTGGCGAACGCAAAGAACAGCAAGAAATCGGCGACGAAGACTGGTTTCATCGCGAGTGTTATTGGGGCGCCTTCAGCCGCTCGCTTGTGTTGCCTTTAGACGTTGACGCCGACCATGCGATCGCCAGCATGAAGGACGGTATCCTCGAAATCCGGCTTCCGATTCGGCACACCACCAAAACCATTCAAATCCGTACGAAGTAATCCACTTCTACCGCTAGCCATAAACGAAAAGACCTTGTACTCTAAGCGAATATGAAAGAGTCGATCTCTTCGGTCTTTTTGAAGACCGTCTATGTTATTGCCATTGTAGGAGGGCTCGCCCTCGCCCTCTCGGCCACCGGCTTTGTCGCCGCCTATACCTATGACAAGGTCTTTGAGGGACGGGTCCTCCCTGGTGTCATCGTCGGCAACGACCGTTTAGACGGATTATCTTACGAAAAAGCCCATGCGCTTATCGAAGATTCTATCGACACCGCCACGCGCAATGGCTTTGTTTTTCAATTTCGACAAAAAACGTATACCCTTTCACGCACTTCGGTACCGCTTGAAGACCCAGATGTCGCTACCGACCTCCTTGATTGCCGTCCGGATATTGCCATTAAGGCCGCTTTTGAAAGCGGTCGTGGTCGAGGCTTTGTCTTGAATGCCTTCGAACGCGTCCGCATGACCCTGTCTCCAAAACGCATTGATATCCCATGCGAGGGCGCTGCTGAACTTCTTAAAAAACAGCTTAGCACTTCGCTCGAGCCCCAGCTTTCTCCTGCTCGTGATGCACGCCTTGTAGCGACCGCCACCAGCGGCTCAACACCGATCATCACCGTTGAACCAGAGACTATTGGGATTACCGCTGATATTGACGGCGCAGTCGCTGCCTGGGCGGCCATGACCGCTCGCATGGAGTATCAGCCGATTACCATTGTGAGCACTGAGTTATTACCACGCGTCACAAAGGCTCAGCTCGAGCCTCTCATTACCCGAGCTCCAGAACTATTGAATAAGGCCCCTGTTGCTCTTTTGATTGACCGCACGCCCTATACCGTCACTACCAGCACCTTAGCTGAATGGCTCACCGCCACCTCTACACCCACAGGCTACGAGCTCACGCTTTCACCTGAGGCGATTATCAGCACCCTTGAAAAGCCTGCCGCGTCATTATTGCGCGAGGCAAAAAACGGCTTTCTTGAATTAAATAGCAATAACACCATTAAAACATTCACACCTCCAACAGAAGGTGTGGCCGTTGATGGCGCCGCTACTGCTAAGCTTATTCTAGAGAGCTTTAACACAACGACCACAAGAAAAGCCGTCTCCGTTAGCCTCGCCCGCTCAACGCCACGCATCGACGGCGCTGATGCCGTACGTCTTGGCATTCACGACTTGCTTGGCGTTGGAAGCTCCTATTTTGATGGATCCCCTGCGAATCGCCGTAAAAACATTGCCATGGGCAAAGATAAGATGAACGGTATTTTGATTGCTCCGGGTGAAGAATTCTCTCAACTTCAGGCGTTGGGTGATATTAATGGCGCAAATGGATGGTTGCCTGAACTCGTGATCAAAGGTGATAAAACCGTCCCCGAGTATGGTGGTGGCCTTTGTCAGGTAGGCTCAACATCATTCAGAGCGGCGATGGCGGCAGGCCTTAAGATTACCGAACGCCGCAACCATAGCTACCGTGTTCGCTACTATGAGCCTATCGGTACAGATGCAACGATCTACGAACCATCTCCTGATTTCAGATTCAAAAACGATACCTCCGCCCATATTTTGATCACGGCCGAGATGAAGGGCGATGCGCTTCATTTCTCGATCTGGGGCACCGATGATGGTCGCAAAGCCGAACAAAAGCTTTCAGGCGCTTACAATATCGTCCCAGCACCGGCAACAAAATATATCGAAACAACCGATCTCGCCCCAGGCCAAAAGCGCTGTACAGAATCAGCACATGCCGGCGCTAGCGCCCATGTCGACTATACCGTTACCTACGGCGATGGCACGACCAGCTCTGAGCGCTTTGTAAGCGTTTATCGTCCTTGGGGTGCTGTTTGTTTGATTGGCGTTGCCGCTATCACCGAACCTGTCGATACTTCTGAGGTTACCGCTCCCCTCGCCGATTAAGAAAAAGCCCCCGAAAGGGGGCAAATTTGGCCAAGTTAAGCCCTACTCTTGACAGAATAGGTCTCTTCATGTATACTCCACGTCACGTTCGACAGCTATTTAAGCAATCCGCGTTCACGACAAGCATGGAATCTTTGCGTAGGGTGCCGCAGGTCTCACGACTCGCTCTCCCCTATAGAAAGATTTCTTGAATGCGGATTGCTTAAGTCGCTGTCTTTTTTGTTTCTTGAGTTAATGCGCGAGGTATTTTTCTGCGTCTAATGCGGCCATGCAACCAGATCCCGCCGCTGTTACCGCCTGACGGTAGCGAGAGTCTTGAACATCCCCACAAGCAAAGAGACCTGGGATATTAGTAAGGCTTGTACCCGGTACCGTTTTGACATAGCGGTTCTCATCTAGATCCACCAAGCCATCAACCAGCTTCACATTTGGCTCGTGACCAATGGCGGCAAAGACACCGTCGATCGCCATCTCGCTCACCTCACCCGTTTGGGTGTTTTTTAATTTAACGCCACTCACCATCTCTTGCTCTACACCTAAGATCTCAATCACTTCACTATTCCAAATCACTTTGATCTTTGGGTTATTCAAGGCGCGTTCTTGCATGATTTTTGAGGCCTTAAAACTATCGCGACGGTGTACGATATGTACCTCTTCAGCAAAACGCGTTAAGAAACTTGCCTCTTCCATGGCACTGTCGCCGCCACCAACAACAATGACTTTTTTGCCGCGAAAGAAAAAACCATCACATGTCGCACAGGCGCTCACACCTTTGCCGTAAAGGGCTTTTTCGGATTCGAGACCGATACGACGCGCTGTTGCGCCCGTTGAGAGAATAACCGTTTTTGATTGGTAGGATTCACCCCCGGCTACCACTTCAAAACCACCTTCAATTTGCTTAATCGAATCAACGTGTTTTGAGATGATCTCAGTTTCAAAACGTGCGGCTTGAGCGCGCATCTCAGCCATTAACTCCGGGCCAAGAATCCCCTTTTGAAAACCCGGGAAATTTTCGACTTCGGTCGTGGTCATCAGCTGACCGCCAGGCTCATTGCCTTCAAACACGATCGGCTTCAATTCTGCACGCGCAGCATAAACCGCCGCCGTCCAACCAGCAGGACCCGAACCAACAATAATCACATCGCGCATACAAAAAACTTAATTGATATAAGCTGCGAGCTTTTCTTTGAGCGCTTCTTTGGTCATGGCGCCAACAAACTTTTCAACGACTTCGCCGTTTTTAAAAATGATCGATGTTGGGAGTGAGAGGACGCGGTACTCCATGGCGATGTGCTGTGCAGCATCGACATCCAACTT
>CALMET010000011.1 GCA_937863195.1 uncultured bacterium | reverse complement strand
GAAGCAAGAAAGCGTTCTATCGTTCATTAACACTGCGCCACAAGGCGCTCGGGGAAACCCAACTCGAGATGATGTCCTTTCATTCTCGAGTTTCAATTCAGACACCGAATCGAAAGATTGGGTAGCTGAAGCGAAATAGTTCTCGCTCTCATTTCTCATCCTAACGACAACGTTAGAACAAGAAACGAGAGCGGGACGTGCGATTTTGCACCTTACAGCCCGCTCCATGGAGTTCCCATGGAAGTATACCTATCCAGTCACCCCCTGCTCGCGATCATCTTCTTCGCCGTACTGACCTGCGGACCCATGATCGTGCTCGCAATGGTCGCAACCTCTTTCATGAAAGGGGTGCGGGGATCCTTCAAGCGATTGAAGGATATGGCCAACACCCAGAGCCAGATCCTCGTGAATATGCGCAAGAACGAAGCAGATGAGATGGACATCGCCAACCAAGAGTTCTACTTCGAAAATGCGGTGTACCAGCGTCACGCAGCGGCTCAGTCGACGCTCACGAAGGTGAGGTATCTCAGCTACAGCGCATTCGCTGGCTACTTCTTCGTGACGATGCCGAAGATCTACTTCGACGATGAAGTCGTCGCCGTGATCACGCGCATGCCCATCTTCGTCTTTTTCATCGTAGGTGTGATCACTAGCGTGATCACGGTCAAACGACTGAACGAGACGTCAGATGCCCTAGCATCCGAATAACGTGACCAACTGGATCCGACATCACGTACCTCGTGCTCTGTCGGACTCCCATTCTGATCATGACTTCAAGTCGTGGCCAGATAGGAGATCTCGCTCTCATTTCTTCTACCGAACATCGGTGCAAGAAACGAGAGCGGGATAAGCAGTTTTTGCCCAACCACCCGCTCCGGAGCTGACAATGGAAACATCCATGACACGGTCCGAGGCACGCAATGTGCTCGCGGCCTACATGAACGCGGGTGCCCGGCACCCCCTCTTCGCAGAAGCGTGTGGCATGTGCCGCACGACTCCTGAGGCGGTCGAATCCGCGCGCAATAGCGTGCGAGGTATCGAGCGCAAGTTCAAGGGAGTGATCCTCACCCCCTCGGGCGGGCGTCGTCGCGGCTAGCGACTTCGCACACAATACCAATCTGGTCCCGACATCACGATCACTCGTGCTCTCTCGGGATCCTACTCTTGGCCATGACGTGTTGTCGTGACCGAGACCAGGAAACGTTTTTCAAAAAAAGAGGTGCACCCATGGGTGAGATCATCTTCGCCATCATCATTCTCTATCTCCTTTCGGAGTAAATTGCACGCCACAGAAGGATACGGAGTGAACACTTCAAAAAACAACATTCAACGCGGTCGAGAACTCGTCCTCGACGCTGGTCGTCTGGTCGGGCTCGTAGAAAGCGGATTTCCTCAATCGAGGAGTCTCGCTGACAAGCTGCGTCGAATCGCTATCAAAAGCGATGACGTACACAACTGTGTGCTCGCCTACGCTCATGCGCAAGGTGAACTCACCAAGACCGAACGGTGCGGTCTGCAGATTCTTCTCACTCACGAGGAGTATGCGCAAATCACCGGTTCAAACTAATGAACCACCTGAGTCGAGGCGAAACAGTCACTCTGATTTCGCTCCCTCAATTCACTCATGAACAACGTTCGTGAGTGAATAAGGGATGAACATCCACGCAGCTACCAACAAGGAGGTTGGTGGCGCCGCGGGTGTTCAATGCCCGCAAAAAAACAGGCGAGAGCCTGAGAAAGGGTGGTAGATCATGAGTATCGCCATCGCAATCGTCGTCAGTCTCATGGAACACTACGCGGTGATGATCAGTCAGAAGCTGATCATCCAACAGATCATCGAGCGCATCGACAAGGTGCGCCGACACGCGCAGGCGCACATCGGTGAGGACCTGTTCGCCCTTCGGGTCGAGCAGCAGATCCCCGAGGACGAGCTCATCAACGTGCTCGGTCTCGAAAGAAGCCTCGACGAGATCCCGGATTCCAAAATCCGGGGTATCGCAAAGGCACTCTGTGGGATCAATCCCTACAAGGTGCGATCGTTGGAGGCTGGTTGTCGCCTGCTCATCGCAGAGCTGCAGCCCGCAAGTAACGAAGAACGAGAGGCGGATGAAGCCGCCTTTCGCAACAACCTGATGCGCCTCACGACGCGCTACCTAGCTCTGTCACAGAGCGAGCGCACTCAACTGTTTGTGACCCTCGAAGGGACGCGAACACGCGAGCAAAGTGAGACGCAGATGATCACGGAGCTCGTGAAGCTTCGTGTCGACGCTGAGATCGAGTACGAACGCGTGCTCGACGAACTCCGCGCGCTTCAGTCGAAGTGCGGGAGCCCTCAAGAGCCGCTGTGCGATCCTCGCCAGCACTCTGAAGCGGACCTCAAGCTGCACGCGCATCTCTACCGAGATGTCGTGCGACAACTCAAGAACCAACTCACTCGTGCCGACAATCATCGTCACGAACAACTTCAGGAGGCATCATGACCCTAGCTAGCGCCGCATTCACTGCGGCATTCAACAACCAAACGAACGAAGATACGACCGAAGACACGGTCGAAGTCGACATTCAAACCCTGGCTCGCGAGCTCGAGAAGAACGGTGAGTACGACATGGCCATTAGGCTTCGTCGCTCATCGCGTCGTAGTTCACGGCCCCCTCGGCCGGCGAACTAGTCTGAATCTCTCGGAGGTGTACCATGGCATTCGCCTGGTACACCTCCGGAGATCCACCACCTCATTGCACTAAGCGATATGGAGGAGGCCTCCCGACGTAACGTCGGGATAGCAAGTTATCCCTCGGCTGCGGCTGAGCGATTCTCTCCCTTGCTCCCATCACCTCCATATCGCTTAGCGGAATACCGCAAAAGCACCCTCTCCGGGGATTAGGAGAATGTTCGATCACTGTCCGCCACAAGCGGAGAAACAGGAGGCTAGTATGTACATTGGTTCTTCGGATAAGCTGCCGTTCACCGACGGTCTTTCGGCCAGCGCTGCCGCGGAATTCTGCGGTCAGCCCACCAAGCTCGACGACGAGTCGGCGAGTCATATCGTCGGCAACGTCGTGAGGTGTGCGCGGGTGCGCAACGAGGTGTACTTGGAGGGTAAGGTCTTCAAGGCCTATGCCACCCTGGTCCTCGCGCTCGCCAAGGCGATGACCATCCCGGTCGATGCCTGGGACGTGTTCGTCACTCGCATGTTGAAGCACATGAGCGACCAGGCCCACTCGGGTCACGGCGCGGTGCATGTCGGCATCGCCATGACGATGAAGTCCGTCGCCGTGGTTCGCGACCGTGAGGGCAAGGCGATCTCCGCCCCGCTCATGCGTGAGCGCAAGGGCGGGGGCAGCGCTCCCAGCACCTTCGAAGGGTATCGTGTTCGCCACTACGTGGTGAACGTCGATCAAGAACTCCCCAACCCTGATCAGCATGGGATCGAGCTGCGGATCCCGGTCCAGCAGTTTCGCGAGCTCGTCGCCACTGGCAAGGCTAGCCGCAATAGCGGACGACTATACCAGTACCTCGTGCTCGGTGGGCTGCCGGTGTTGATCATCTGCAACCCGCCGCGTCACCGCGTGGTGACGCAAGATGGCCGCAACTACGCGGTCATCGAGAGCTGGGCTGAGCCCTTCGTGGCGGTCGTCTGCGGCAAGAACTTGCCGCTACTCATGGGACTCACCGATTTCATGGGCGACGCCGAGGCCGGCTCCTACGAGAACCTCTACCCCAACATCCGTGCCTTCATGATGGATGATCGGGTCAAGGCGGTTCTCGCGGCGACAGCCGGTCAGGCGCCCCGACTCACGTCGGGTCGCGACAGTGCGCCGACCACGACGCCGGTACTGACCGAAAAGCAGCGGCGAATGTTCGAAGAGTCCGAGGCTAAGAAGGCTGAAGCAGCCAAGGCCAAGGAGACTTCGGCAGCCGAAGCCACGGTCACCCCGACCGATGAGCCGCCCAAGCCCGAGAAGAAGAAGCGTGTCCGCAAGTCCGACAAGACGAGCGACATCGCGCCTTCGACGGCCACCGAGACCAACAACGCCACCCCCACCGAATCGGAAACGGCCTCTGCCGAAACCGAGAAGGCTGCGGAGTAGCACTACTGCAAACCCGTACCGAACCCTCTGTCTGCCTTGCAGACATCTCCCTTTAAAGGGAGAACGAGAGGGTTCTGGTACGGGATTTTGTGTTTTATGATTATTTTTTACTCACTTGTCGTTGTAGCCGCTGCTGCCCGTTCATACATCACACGTCTTACTTCAACGGTTTCAGCACCGCGTCGGCGCTTGGCCGTAATCACAAACATGGTTGTGCCCTGCGGGATACGAATCGTCTGTTCAAAATCTCCGCTTGGCGATACGGCTGAGGCTGCGCCATTTACCATCACTAATGCCCCCGGATCGGTTTTACCTTTAATCACCACTTCTGGCTGATTCACTTTTAACCCATCTTCTGGCGTCGATACAACGAGTGACGGCGCATTCGTAATCGTTCGCGCTTGATAGACGACATAACAGACGAGCGCCAAGATAAACAACAAAAAACCTGCAGCAGCAAATAATCGCGGCGTCACTAAAAATGCACTCGCCGAAACTTTGACCGGACGTGGCAAAAATTGTGATGCATCTTTTTCGATTTTGCGCAGACGAAGGCCTTCGCGATACTTATGCAAATAATAACTGTCATTGACGCCAAAACGCGTCACATACATTTTTAATAAACGCTCAACATACGCCGGATCAGGCAATTCTGACCAGCGCTCGCCTTCAAGGGCGCGGATGAATCCGGGTGTGAGCTTTGAGAGCTTGGCGGCTTCTTCGATACTAAGCCCTGCGCGTTCGCGCAACTCAATAAGATCTGGACCAAGCGCGGCTGTCCCGTTTACTTCTTTAAGGATGAAGGCCATAGGCTAAAAACCGGATTCTTCGTCTTCGTCGGTATTCATGTCCATGATATCGGCGGTAGCAGCGACGGCGGCACTGAGAGCGGCGTTTTCACTTGATCGGGTGAATTCTGTTTTCAGAATTTCGCGAGGCTTGGCGCCATCTGATGGACCGATGAATCCTTGCTGCTCAAGCACATCAAGAATACGTGCAGCGCGGGCATACCCTACTTTCAAACGGCGCTGCAATAATGACGCAGACGCTTTGCCAGCACGAACGATCTCTTCTTTTGCCATCTCTGCGAGCGGATCATTGTCCATGTCATCACCGCCACCCCCGCCAAAAGAGGTATCGTTTGCTGATGGACGTTCGGTGACCGAATAATCATAGTCGGCCGGTTCGTATTGTGATTTAACGAACTCAACAACGCGCGCAATTTCTGCTTCAGAGACGAAGGCACCCTGAATACGCTTTGGCATGGTGAGCTCAGCGGTCGACAGCAACATATCACCACGACCAAGAAGTTTTTCAGCACCCTGCTGATCAAGAATGGTGCGAGAGTCAGTTGCCGATGCGACAGCAAACGCGATGCGCCCTGGGATATTCGCCTTGATCAAACCCGTAATAACATCTACCGAAGGACGCTGCGTAGCGAGAATCAAGTGAATACCAACGGCACGCGACATCTGTGCCAAGCGCACGATTGGACCTTCAACTTCAGCCGCTGATGTCACCATCAAATCTGCCAACTCATCAATCATGATGACGATATAGGGCATTTTTTCTGTCGCGAAGCGCTGGTTAAAGGTGGCGAGATCACGCACGCCGCGTTGTGCTAACAAGTCATAGCGGCGATCCATCTCACGCAAGGCCCACTTAAGGGCATTGACCGTTTCAGGGACCTTGGTAATCACCGGCGTTAGCAAGTGTGGGATCCCATTATAGTTTTGCAACTCAACACGCTTCGGATCAACCATGATCAACTTCACGTCATCTGGGCTAAGCCCATAGAGATACGACATGATGATGGTATTCAAACAAACCGACTTACCCGAGCCCGTCGCACCAGCAACTAACATATGCGGCATGCGAATCAGATCAGCAACCCATGGCTTACCGGCGACATCTTTACCTAAGACAAAGGTGAGTGGGCTTTTGCGCTCTTTAAACTCTTTGGAGTCGATGAGTTCGCGAAGGCCAACCGTTGCGATTGTTTGATTTGGCACCTCAACACCGACCATGGATTTGCCAGGGATAGGAGCTTCGATACGAATTGGATGAGCAGCGAGTGCGAGCGCCAAATCGTTGTGAAGAGCGGTGATGCGTGAAAGCTTAATACCTTCGGATGGCTTGAACGCGAATTGCGTCACGGTTGGACCAACAGCGACCTCATTCATCTCAACCGGAATACCAAAATTCTCAAGGGTGCGGCGAATCACTTCGCGATTATGCACAATATCACCTGCCTGTGGACGAGAATCGCGACGTTCAAGCAAGTCTACCGAAACATCGATGCGTGGTTGGCGGCGTCTCTTCGCAACTGGTTTTTGGATCACGTCTTCGCTGTCTTCTTCATCTTCAGACTCCTCTTCGTCTACCTCCTCATCACCTTCTACTTCTTCATCTTCTTCGATTACTTCGTCTTCTTCTAAATCGGTACTTGGCTCTTCTTCGAGAACATCCTCATTATCTTGCAAACTGTAGACGGTTTTATCGGCTTGTTCTTTTGCTTGGGATTTTTGTTGCATCCAGCGCATGATTGGCACAATCAGGGCACGGCAAAAGGCTGCTACCGATTTCCAAACGATATCAATGACAAAAAGAATCTGTCGCAGTGACGCATTGAACCCAAGCAAGCCCGCGAGGACGAGGAGAGCAATAAAGACGGTCACGGCACCTGCAAAGCCCAACATCGCGATAAACGGTTCAGCGAGCATCATGCCAAGCTTGCCGCCTGCCTTCATGAGAGCGCTGTCTGCGATCGGTAAGGCACCTTGGTCAGCAAAGGTGAATGCATGAACCAACGGATTAACCGACAAGAACAAAAAAAGAAATCCGATCACGTTACGAAAACGTAAAACCAAGCGATCAGGCGCTAAAACATGGTAGGCCCAAGCAAAGAGCAAAAACGGCACAACGAGACGGTCCCAGCCAAAGACATAGGCAAGCGCCTCATCAAGAGCGCGGCCAAAAGCGCCGGCCAAGTCAAAAAGCCCCAGCAACATCAAGGCGCCAAAGGCAAACAAAAACACGATACCGACGGCTTTGCGGGTATCGGGGTCGAGCGACAAATCAAGCGCTGGCTTTCTTCTTCTGGCCATGGTTGGGGGCATCTTAACACAAAAGGTGTTCAGTGAAAAAGCGCTCGTTTACTTGTCTTTTATGCGTATAGACGGCAAGATACAACCCTATGAGAATTGCCGTCATTGGTACAGGTTATGTAGGACTTGTCTCGGGCACCTGCTTTGCCGAGATAGGTCATGACGTGATTTGCGTTGATGTTCATCCAGAAAAAATCGAGAAGCTCAAAAAAGGCATCATGCCCATTCACGAAGATGGGTTAGAGGACATGGTCAAACGCCACCATGCCCTTGGCTCGCTCAGATTTACCACCGACTATGCAGACGCAATCCCTGGCGCTGAAGTCGTATTGATCGCGGTTGGGACGCCATCATCAGCTGATGGCGCGGCAGATCTTCGTTTTGTTTTTCAAGCCGCCGAAGAGATTGGTAAACATCTCACCGACTATACCGTTATCGTCAACAAATCGACGGTACCCATTGGCACCGCTGACCAAGTGACGAATTTTGTATCAAAACACGCGAACCACGCATTTGACGTTGTCTCGAATCCAGAAATATTGCGCGAAGGGATTGCGGTGAATGATTTTATGAATCCGTCACGCATTATCATCGGATCAGCGTCCTCCAAAGCAACAGAAAGAATGCTTGAACTCTATGCGCCTCTTGCCTGCCAAAAACTTATCATGTCGACACGCTCAGCAGAACTGACAAAATACGCCGCGAACTCATTTATCGCCACAAAAATCAGCTATATTAACGAGCTCGCGCGCTTTGCTGAAAAAATTGGCGCCTCGATCGAAGATGTCGCGCTCGGTATCGGCACCGATCCACGTATCGGGATGGGTTCATTGCGCCCAGGCCCAGGTTGGGGCGGATCCTGCTTTCCGAAAGATGTGAAGGCAATGATGCATATGGCACATGAACAAGACATGGACATGTCGATCATTGAAGCCGCGCACCATTCAAATATCGCTATGCGAGAGCATGTGGTGAAGCGTCTTGAAAACGCCCTAGGTGATTTATCGGGCAAAACCATTGGCGTTCTTGGTATCGCCTTTAAAAACAATACCGACGACATTCGTGAATCGCCGGCGATTGATATCATGAAACATCTCGCCTTTCGCGGCGCATCAATAAAAGCCTATGACCCGTTGGCAGCACGCGGTGAAGATGAGCATATCGGTACGTTTAAGCGCGTAGCCTCATCCTTGGAGGCGGCAAACGATGCTGACGCCCTACTCATCGCTACTGAATGGGAAGAGTTCAAGCATATTGATCTCGCATCAATTTCAACCAATATGCGAGGCAATATCTTATTTGATGCGCGCAATATGCTGCAGGCTAGCGATAAACGCTTAGGGGCCTTCACCTATTTAAGAATCGGTAGTTGAGCGATGTCTCCCTTGCGGTCGACATGACAATAAGTATTGTCATGTCGAACAACGTGAGACACTATAAATTCCAGTCTTTCATCAATTCTTTCAATCCCGCTTCAAAAGCAATGCTCGGCTCCCAGCCGAGTTTTTGTTTGGTCTCGGTAATGTCAGCGAGTGAATCCGCTGGGTCGCCTTTGCCCCGTGGATTCTCGAGGTAAGCACGTTCGCCTCCCATGATATCGGCGACGTCATTTACTGAATACGACAATCCGGAACCAACATTCAACACATCTCCCCCATCGACGGCTGGCGAAAGCATTGCTTCAAGATTTGCTCGCGCAATATCTTTTACATGCACAAAATCACGCGTTTGTTTGCCATCGCCAAAAATCGTCATCGGCAAACCTTTGCGTTTTTGTTGAGCAAAAATTGAAATCACATTTACATATGCACCGACATCCGCCATACGTGGACCATAGGCATTAAAATAACGCAGAGAGACGGTCTCGAGACCAAACAACAAAGAGAACTGTTTGCAGTACAATTCACCAACAAACTTTTGCAATGCGTACGGATTCAATGGATCCGCCTTCATATTCGTTGTCGCCGGCAAAATCGTCGGATTACCATAAGCTGCTGCTGACGCACTGTAGACGAGACGCTTCACCTTCGCGTCGCGTGCCGCCATCAAAACATTAAGCGTGCCATCAATATTCACGAGATGCGTTTTCATCGGGTCTTCAATAGACATCGTCACGCTTGGCATCGCAGCTAAATGAAACACCCCTTCAATACCCGTGAAGGCTGGGCGAATGGCTTCAATATCACAAATATCCGCTTCAAAAAGCTCAACGCCTTCGGCGAGGTTTTCTCGTACGCCTGTCGAGAGATTATCCAAAACACGCACGCGATGACCTTGCGCCAAGAGCAGCTCGCAGACATGCGAACCAATGAAGCCGGCGCCGCCGGTGACGAGGTAGAAGGACATAATTCTAATGCCTATTGGTAGCAATCTCCTCCATCAAGGCATGATAACGGGCTTGGCCTTCTTCAATATCTGGCACAAGACGTCGCACAAAACGCGCATGCTCAAGCGCATCAAGATAGGCTTCATCGTCGGTACGCCAATTTGCCGCAATACGATTATAACGCGAAGGCTGGATCAATTGACGTGCGACACGCTCTTCCCAGGTGGATTTATCGCCTTCGACCGGCTCTACGTTTGGGAGGGTTAAAATCACCCCGGCTGTTTCTGCAAAATATTCTTGATAGCGTCGAGCGAGCTCAACCCGCTCGTTATCAAATTCAATCGATCGAGGATATTCAAATGGAAGCGCGCCTTCACCCGGGGCGGGCATAGCCTGTTCATCCCCCAAGAAACCGACAATGTTATTACGCAAACTCTGAAGAAAGATATCCGATGAAACTTCACTTGTTGCACCAAGCGTTCTAGACCGATCTGTCATCCAATCCATTGCCCAGAGACGTATTTCGGGTTTCAGTGTAGACGAAGTCATTGGTTCGTTCGCATGCGCTATTTCATGAAC
Organism: uncultured bacterium; assembly: GCA_937863195.1. The sequence continues at coordinate 4,709 of CALMET010000011.1, read as the reverse complement.
CAGAACTCGCATCAGGTAGGCCAATCGTTGGTCTCTTGGCCTGTCACTGATCGCTCTGCCTGAAAGCTCAATGCGCGCACCAACTCCAACTGTGCGAGACGATATACACCTGCCAGCAGCTCTCGATAATACACCTTCTCGAATGCCGTATGACCCAGGCAGCTCGCCTTCAGAGACAACGATATTCTCAACATTTCTAATAGAAAGCCATTCTTCTGGCAAAAGCTCAGTTGTTAGTTGTTGAATTTGCTCAGTGGAGTATCCAAGCTGTTCGAATCCCTCAAATACCGTGCGAGGATGCTCTCTATTTCGCAACTCTTCTCGATACTTTTGCAGATCTGTTTCGGCATCAATATACCGATCGATACGACCCAATGTACCAGAGCCTAATGCTTGCCTGATCCTTTCTCTGGACTCTTCCGTATCCGAGACGGGTGACTCAATAACAGGCGCTTCGGGCGAATGCGTGGCGGATTCTGCCGCAATACCCATGGCGCCTGCCAAAGCCACTTGCAACCATTTAGATTTGAATGATTTTGCACGCGAGACAAGAGACTGTTCTAAGACAGACTTCTTCTCCTTTGCATTCACCGGAGCTTTTTCTGGGGTAGGCGTGGGTATTTGTTCGCCCTGTATTTGTGTCTTCTCGTTCATAGTATTAAGTGAGTGACTTGGTGAAGGCGTCGAGCTCAGTCTCGGGCCAGAGACTCAATATCTTTGCGTATCGGTAGATTTCGGCATCATTCTCTGTTATTTGAAGCAGATTCTCCCAAACCCTGATCTTTTCACCGTCCATAGCAAGTATTTCACATCCAGAAAGTTCAGCATGACTCGTGAACGCTTTTATAAAGTCAGTGTCATTTAACGCAATGAATACTGACACCATAGCAAGCCCTTCTTCAAATCCCATCGGTCTCAAAAGCGGGGTGCCTACGTTCAGGCAATTACCCCAATCTAATCGTACTTTTGCGCTCTCGCTAAGTTGTTCTGCGTGAAACCTTCCGCCAACCGTCTTCACGGTGCCTTGATACAAGCCATCTTTTGTAAACACGCAGAGCATCATATAGAAGGAGCATAAGGTACGTGAGTCGATAAATCCAGCGCCGTCCGTTGACGCCTTTATCGGTTTCATGGAACGGGGTAGTTATGACCTTTGCCCGCTTCAGCGGCCATTTATTATTGGCCTTCATTCTTGGCGTCGCACTCGCGAGCTTTAGTTGGTTTATTTGCATATTAGGCGCCTGTCTTTGCTTGGCGCTTTATCTCAGCTCTTTTCGTCTTGAGCCTACGCATATAGCTAGTTTACTTTTGTGTTTTTGTTTTGGTGTGTGGCGATTTGATGCAGCGTCAGTTGGCGCAAAAAATCTCGTCCCATTAAAAAATACTTCGCTCTCGACAAGTGCATGCCTCAAACCGGTAAGTGATATCCCCTTTCTTACAACAATACGTACCGGGCTCAGTGAACGCATCAAGCAACGATTGCCCGGCGACGAAGGCGCGTTGTTGGCGGGCACGCTTTATGGCGAACGTGGTTTGAGTTCTGAAATGAAGCTGGCTTTTCGCAATTCAGGCATGACGCATCTTGTTGCCGTAAGCGGCTCAAACCTCTCGATCATTGCAACGGCGCTCTTTTCGCTTTTAGGTGGACTGCTGCTGCGCAAGCGCACCATGGTTAGCGTTTTACTTTTATCAATCGCTCTCTTTATTTTGTTTGTTGGTTTACAAGCACCCGTCGTGCGAGCTGGCATTATGGCCGTCTTGGCCGCATCCGCTCCGCTCGCGGGACGTATCCCTAATGGACCGCGCCTATTACTTGTTTCCTGCGCGCTCTTCACTTTCTTTCGTCCATGCGCATTGTTATTTGATCCGTCTTTTGCGCTGTCGTTTTTTGCGACGTGGGGATTGATGTCGTATGGATCCGCACTGAATGAAGCGCTGAAGAAATACATTAAACCCGATCTTATCCGCTCACTTTTAGCTGAGACTTGTGGCGCATCCCTCATGACCATGCCTTATGCCGCGTGGGCGTTTGGACAAGTGAGCTTGCTAGGTCTTGTGAGCAATCTTTTTGCTGTGCCGATTGTGCCGTGGGCGATGAGTCTTGGGAGTTTGTGTCTCCTTTTGCCCGAGTGGACGCAGAGCTGCAAAGCCGCCGAAGGCACGTTAAGTGCGATGCTTTGGATCGCGAAGCTCGCGAATGCATTACCGTATGGCGTTTGGCAAAAAGTTCTGTTTACGTGGCCGAGCCTGCTCATCGCGATGAGTGTTTTGATCTATTACGCGCTTCAATTGCAGTATCGACATGTGGATAAGAGTGATGAAAAAACCTTTTTGTCACCACTCGCGTGACGGATTCTTTTCGCGCATAAAATGATTCTATGTAGCGATTGTCATTCGTCTATCGCGCCAGCTTTGTTGCAAAGAATGACTTCACTTATCGTTAATAGCGGTCGTGAGACCACGGTTCACACAACGGTTACTACTGTTTTTTTACTCGTTGTCGGTTGGGTGCAGACCGGGACATCACCGGACCGGTCATGCACGGCGCTCTGGAATTTTTCTGGAACGCATGTCGTTGCACAACGCGTAAAAACAAATGATGGAGTTCGCTTCTTTTCATAAACCACTCGATTGCTGATATCGCATTAGCAACGAAGCTTCTGAAACGTTTCTAACTGACTCACGTCTCTTCATTTGGTGTCCTGGTGCCAAAATCCGTGATAGAGGGTGGCGATCCTGACCCCGCCGCCCTCTGACACGTGAGGCGTTGGTGCCGAATTATTCGCCGCGATAGCGAATAGCTCGGCACTAATGCCCTAAGGAGAATACTCATGTCACGCTGTACCTCGATGGCTCTGTTCATTTGTCTCGGGTTCTTGTTTGGATGTGAAACCACGTCCGACCCATCCTTTCGCACCCCTTCACTCGGAGGCGACGCGGGCACGGATGACCCTGCTTCGTGGGAAGGTGACTGGACCTGGGAAGAACCGGTCGAAACGCCCGACGCTTCATGCGGATCGGTTGTCGAAACCGATGCCGGATCTCATGCAGAATGTCCCGACGGACAAAAACTGCAAGGAGATCTACGCATCAGCGTCTCGTATGGATTGATCCCTGGTTGCGTTGCTGGCCACGTCATCCACCTCTGGGGCGGAGACGGCGAAGAATACACGTCTTCACCCGACCAAGATTTGGTCGTACCGCTCGCTACTGCGTGGCGTGGGTGGCTCGCCTTCAATGTCACTTGCGGCAATAACTGGGACGAGTGCGTTGTGTGGTCGGCAACAACGCTTGATGATCTCGTCGAACGCGGACGCATCACGGTAACAGGTAATGGATTCGACCTAAGTGAATCCATCAAGGCCTGCGCCTCGGTAACGGGCAGCACGACGTTGTTGCCATTTATCCCGCTCACGTGCGGCGATAATCCGTGCTAGGCGCCGTCACAACAACTGAATCCCCGCCGTTTACGCCTGTAACGGCGGGGACTTTCTTCATCCATCCACAGGCATTGCTTTACACTCCCTCTCATTCGTCTTATCGTATAGAACATAAACAGAACACTTAACCTTATGGCCAAAAAAACAACGGACGAAAACTCCGGCAAAAAAGCAGCAATCTCAGGAGCAATCGATCAAATTCGTGAAAAGTTTGGTGATGGGTCCATCATGAAAATGGGCGATGCCCGTAAAATGCAGATCGAGGCCATCCCAACCGGCTGTCTCTCAATTGATATGGCGCTCGGTGTGCTCGGTGTGCCTCGCGGCCGTATTATCGAAATTTACGGTCCAGAATCCTCTGGTAAAACGACGCTCGCCCAACACATCATTGCCGAAGCACAAAAGCGTGGTGGTGTTGCCGCCTTCGTTGATGCCGAGCATGCGCTCGACCCAGACTATGCGCGCAAGATCGGTGTTGATGTCGACAATCTTCTTATCTCTCAACCAGATAATGGTGAACAAGCGCTCGACATTGTTGAAACGCTCGTTCGCTCAAATGCGATTGATGTCATCGTGATCGATTCGGTAGCCGCTCTTACGCCAAAAGCTGAAATCGATGGTGAGATGGGTGACTCTCATATGGGCTTGCATGCTCGCTTGATGAGCCAAGCGCTTCGCAAGCTCACTGCAATCATCTCGCGCTCCAATACGACGGTTATTTTTATCAACCAGATTCGTATGAAGATCGGTGTGATGTTCGGCAATCCAGAAACAACCACGGGTGGTAATGCGCTTAAGTTTTACTCATCGTTGCGTATCGAGATTCGCCGCGCTGCCCAGATCAAGCTTGGTGAAAAAATCATTGGTAACCACGTAAAAGTAAAGGTCGTAAAAAACAAAGTTGCCGCTCCGTTTAGAACGTGTGAATTCGACATTATGTACAATGAGGGTATCTCACTCGCTGGCGATATTCTTGATGTCGGTACTGAGCTAGGCGTCATTCAAAAATCAGGTCACTCCTACTCCTTCAATGGGGAAAAGTTGGGGATGGGACGTGAAAACGCTAAAGCCGGTCTCAAAGAACGCCCAACCATGATCGCCGAAATTCGCGAAAAAGCGATTGCCGCCTGGCAAGCCGCCGAAAACGCAGGCAATGTCGCAAAGCCTGATCCTGAAGGTGATTCTGATGAAGACGGCGAAGAACCGACTGAAGAATAAAAAAGAAAAAATAAATACCCTGTCTCACGTTGTTCGACATGACAAGAGTCT
>CALMET010000010.1 GCA_937863195.1 uncultured bacterium | reverse complement strand
GACAGAGGTTGATGTTCTTTACATCCGAGTTTGAAACCGTGCCTGCTTGAACAAGCGTGACGCGGCGAACCTCGATGTCATTAGTACCTGCTTCGAGCTTGAAGTTACCGATTTCAGCTTGGGTCGTACCCGTATTAGGGTCCGAAGGATCCGTGCCGTTGACAACCGTAAGCGTACCTGCAGCTGTCGTACCAACCGTGAAGACGTTACCAGCAACTGGGAAGGAGCCGGAAACTACACCACCAGCGATGACAGAAGAGGCGCTCATGAGCTGGAAGGAGTGCTGACCACCTGTCACGTTCGAAGCGACATTGAAGTCACCCGTTACAACAAGAGCCTTGGTCTGACCTGCTGAAACAGCAATGTTCAAACCGTTGAACTCGACTTCGTTGGTCTGTGAGTTGATCGTGCGACCAGTCGTGAGACGGGTGCCGTTCGCGTCATAGAGGTAAACGTTAGCGAGATCAGACGTTGCGCCAACACCTACGCGGCGAACACGGAGACCCGTGATCATTGCGTCGGTTGAACCAGCGGTGAAGTTGTACTTAGCAAGCATCACGGATGATGCGTTGCGAGGCACGGTCATGCCAGCTGGCGTGTCGGATGCAAGAGCTACCGTGATGTTACCGGATACAGGCGTACCTGCACCGTAGATAACGTCAGCGAGGCGACCTTCGCGAGCCGTTACGGACGAATCAGCCGTGTAGGCGATCGTCGTAGGGATCGTGAAAGCAGCATTGTAGCCGTTAGCAGCGAATACGGAGTCGTCGGCGATCATGCGAGCTTTGCCCATGGCAATAACCCACTTGCTGCCGTCCTTCGAAACAACCGTACCGTCTGGGTGGACAGCCGTTGAGATCGAAGCACCAACCGTGTAGTTGATGAAGAAAGCGTCAGGTACGTCGATGACGCGCTGAGCCCAGTTGTCACCGTAAAGAGCCTTAGCAATTGCTTCGGACTCAATCCAGTGGAACTTACCGTCGTGTGAGACAGCGTATACCTTAGGATCCGTCGTTACCTTTGCGAGGTAAGTACCTGGACGAACGGTAACGTTGCCACCTACGAAGATGGATGCGAGTTCTGAGTCCGAAATGGTCTTAACGGACGAGAAATCTTTGAACCAAGAGAAGTAGGTCTTCTCATTAGGGAAAACATAGCGCTTACCGTCTGTGTGGTAATAGTACACAGCAGGACCGGAAGCTTTTACGAGGTCACCAGCAGTTGCAGCGGATGCTACGGATGGAAGTGCGAGAGCACCTGCACCAACGGACCATGCAATGGTCGTAGCCGATACAAAACCGGAGAAAATCTTCTTAAACATGTAGAATTGTGGCCGTGAGGCCTATTGGTTCCGCTCATAGATCCTTAACGAATCTTAGGAGCAGAGCTTAGGAAGGTTTTGAATGAAGTGCCCTGATGCATTCGAAGGCGAATGCTCGACGTTTATAATCTGGGCCTTGGCGGAATCGAGCGCGAGCGGAAGCACAAGGTACTTGCTTGGATGAGCGAACTCATCGGAGCGATAGATTCCCCCGCTCGTCAGGGCTACCCTGCGATTGCAGCGTGGCCCTGTGTGGCGGGAGAAATCTAGCACCTGTCAGTCGTCCTCTCTTCTAGAGAGGGCAGGGTGAGTTACTCCGTGCTGGTCGATGTCGTGATTGAATTAGTAGATGAAGTTGTCAGAACCGTGTCAGTCGCCCCCACAAGCGTGGGGACAAGGGGTTCTGAAGGCGTATTCGACGCACTGCTCGCCACCATATCAATTGACGTATCCGCTTGCACCAATACCTTTGCCGCTTCAACAAGTTTTAACGAAGCTTCGTCCAACTTATTCTCTTGCAAGTAGGTATTTGCTTGCTGTAGCGATGAGCTTGCAGAACTGATTTGCTCGGCTGAAGACGAGGCTGTCACCGTGATCGCGATTGTCGCAGACGAATTACCGTTGATTTGTACCGGCGCTAATGTCGTTGTTGGTAGCGCATTTAGTTTATCTGTCGCGATGGTTAGATCGAGTTTAAATGATTCGACTTTTGTTGCGACGGCTTGCGTGACTTCTTCATTTGAAATCGCCGAGTCTGGATTTTTTTGGACTTCGACGAGCACTGCCATGGCACTTACCGATGTATCAACGGCGGCGACTTGAGCTTCAGAGAGCGTTGACTTCACGTTGGTGAGCGAGTCGTCGTTTTTCATTTCTTTCAGATCGGTCGCGACTTGTGTTGTTGCCTTGTCGACGATCTTTGCAACGTTTGCTGTTTCAGCAGCTGGCAACTCTTGTTTTGCTTCTTTAAGTTGCTGTTTGACGGTATTCAGATCGCGCTTGAGTGTTTCTGCCGCGAGTTTGACGCGTTCTGGTTGTGCGCCTGGTTGATTCACGATTTCTTTCATCTCGCTCACGCGACGTTCAACGAATTCGGTTTTGAGTTTTACTTTATCGGTTTTTGTTTTTGCCATCGCGAGTCGTGTTTGTTCTGACGCGATTTTTATCGGATACAACAAATCGCCCGGGAGCGAGCGCTCCGAGGCTGAAACACTAAATAATGATCCGCCCAAAACAGCGGCAACAATCGACGACACGGCTAACGCCGGGCCGCGCACCGATGAAACGGTTTGACGAACAAACATACTGACCGCCGTCTTTGCCTTGGCTGGCATTGGCATTGGCTGGGCAGGTAACGAATTTTTTACTTGAGTCATTAATGTCGCGCGCGCATCACTCACCCACTGCTTATCTGGCGAAATCAAACGCTCAGCCGTTTTTACGGCCTGCATGCGTTTAAGGATTTCGCGTTTACTCATGTTCAGGTGGGATGATGCCATCGAGTGCTTTGATCGCTCGATGGTAGATAACACGGACATTGCCGACGCTCTTGTCTAAGACCTTACCGATATCGCCAAATGAGAGGCCGTCGATGAGACGCAGCATAAGCACGTCACGGTAGCTCTCTTTCAAACGTTCGATTTGGTCGAGGACGAGGCGCAAGTCGGCTCGGGCTTCGATAGCCCGGTGTTGGGCAGAGCGATCCGAAAAGACAGGGTCTTCATCTATAGTAGACGTTTCAGAGTCTGAAAACGTTACACTCCCCTCAGAGGCTTGTTTTCGATAGAAGTCAGCAATGCCATTTCTCGCGAGGCGATAAAGAAAGGCTCTTACATTGCGAATTGGCTCTTGGTTTTGCAAAATGACCTGCCAAAGCTTCAAAAAGGTCTCGCTGGTCACATCTTCTGCAGCCGCCTTATTTGGTAATTTAAGAGCAACGAAACGAAAAATCGACTCAATATAGCGATCGTATACACGCCCAAAGGCTTCTGCATCACGTTTGGTGCGCAGTCGGTAGAGATCGAATTGGTCGATGAACTGGTTCATGCGTTGGGGCCGTGGAATCGAGCGCAGAACAGGTCGCAATATGGTATCCGTCTAAACGGATTCAATCAAGGGTTTTGTGATGGTTATTAGGTCGCAGCAAGCTGATCCGTAGGTAATGTAATAGGCGTGACCAACTCACGTGTGACACCGAGCGTGTCAGCATAGACCTGAATCATATCTGCCGAACGAGCATCCACATCATGAGCACGCTCTACGTGGGCACGGGCGCGTTCACCGAGCTCACGGCGTTCAGCATCGCTACGTGCAGCGACACGCATGAGCGCCGTTGCCAAACCATCAATATCTTCTGCTTGAACAGGCACCATCCAGCCACCCGTTGTTCCAAAGTTTGCTTCGATGTCGGTGGCAATAACGGTTTTGCTCAATTGGCAAGCTTCGATCGTCGCCAACGACAACCCTTCGCTTGAGGACGGAAAGACGTGCGCGAGAGCACCCGCTTGAAGCGCAAACAATTCATCGCCAACACGCTCACCAAGATAGTGAACGTTAGGGATCATCGCTGCACGATAACAAAGACGCTTCGCATATTCGTCGGTAAACGAAGAAGCGCCGACTAAGACAAGTGA
>CALMET010000009.1 GCA_937863195.1 uncultured bacterium | reverse complement strand
AATCTCGTATCAAGAATACGTCCAACCACGTGATGCAGAAGCCATCATGGCTGCCTATCGCTGGTTTCAAGATCATCAGCTCTTTGCTGTCGATCTTGCTGAGGTGCTTATTCCATACTGGGAGAGGTTACTGCGTTTGCCGTTTGAACCACAAGAACGCTTAGCCATCGTTCTCGCCCTGCGCGCCACCTACCGCGAATCACTGGATGAATGGAAAGAATGCTTCGACGAAGTCGAACGCGCTCACTCGGTCGAACTCGCCGTTTACGAAAAAGCCAAAGCAAAAGCGACAAAGAAAGCGTCTCAAGCTATTGCTCATGGGCTGGCGAAAAAATAACTATATTCTTGCATGTCATTTTCTCTTTTTGCAAAGAAGAATCAGGGTGGTATCAAGCGCTCAGCGCAAACGTTTGCTCTTAGTATTGTATTTCTTCCGTTGCCGATCGCTTTTGGCGGTTCTTTTTTGAATGAAATGCTTGATCAGACTCGATCTATAGCGGGTTTTGGTTTAGGCGCGGGTGATCTTCTTTTTCTGGGAGGGACGCTTGCTTGGGTTATTTTTCTTATCGTTGCACCGCTTGCTGGCTTCGCTTGGGGGCAGATCCTAACCTGGGCGCAGAAGGAGCGCTTGTCCAAGGTGCCATTGGCTTATATTTGTCTTTCGATCGCTTATCTTCTTCTTTCTGTTTCGATTGCTATCTCTATTATGCATTAGCTTGGTTATTGAGCCATCAAAAAACCCTCGAATGTTCGAGGGTTTTTATTGTCCGTAAACTTCAGATAGTAGATGTTCCATTGTTTTTGATACCTTGCCCAGATCTTTCTTCGTATAGCTACGATCAATATGATCTAATCCTTGTAAGTGGATCTTGTTTCTGATTTTTCTCACATTCTCAACGTTATCAAAAATAGACTTTGTAAATATTTTATACTGAAAGCAGATTTTATTCATTTTTCCGAAGTCGGGGTTGCTGTCGATTGATATCGTGACTTCGCGTTGCCTGCAGATAGCCAGGGTTGAGCCTGGTGGATTGAAGGTGGCCGGTAATGCCTGGCACTCAAAGCACTCCTTATCACCCGTTTTGACTATTCCATCTGCGCCCAAGTGTCGGCGTAATAGAAGGTGTACTAGGGCTTCGATGATAGAGGCGCTGGTGATAATAGCTAATTTATAGTAACCGCTTCTTCCGCGGGTTTGTGCAAGTTCTGCGTGACGCACCTGAACCGCAATCAGATCAAGGTTCCATGAGATGTTCTGTCTCAAGGTGGGTTCATTCACGATTTTTCTGCTCATGATTTTTCGCCCTTAACGATTTTTAGGGCTTTAGCGAGTGATGGGAGGCCTTGGTTTTTTAAATAGGTGCCTAGCTCTGTGTCTGAACGCACGCCAAAATCAACGCCGAATTCTTTTTCGATCGTTCCTATCTTGGTATCGCCTCGTTTTGCCCTAAATTGGCCGCGCGATGTTCGCTGTCTCGTATTCATCATAAGTATAGTATCAAATGTTATCGTTCTGTATATATACCCCGTTGCAATAAAAATAATGACTTGTCAATACCTGTCCCATCTGACGCGCAAAATAAAAACCCTCGATTGCACGAGGGTTTTTATGTGGCTCCGGGACTTGGATTCGAACCAAGATAAACGGCTTCAAAGGCCGGTGTCCTACCATTAGACGATCCCGGAAGAGGGGAGAATGTGGGCAAAGGATAAGGATTTTTAGGCCGATTGTCAAAGCTGCTGGCAAAGGTGGGGATTCGCCCGTAATCATTGACATTCTTTATAATTCAATGTAAGCCGTTTTGGCACCTTCCTTTCAGGAGAATATGCCATGACAAAGGTAAATCGTGGACGCCCACCCAAGAAGCGGGTCGAGGATGACGAATCCGATGAAGAGACAAACAAGTCTCAGAAGTCTGTCGGCGCAACGGTAGACAAGTCTTTGCGCGAAGAGACGCATGCGATATTGCGTCGAGCGGCGCATATCATTGCTACGGGGCATCTGGTCACTGAGCCGATGTTGCGTGAGCTTTCAGAACATGGTCTCGCATTTCTCGCTCAGTACGACAAGAAGCACATGGCTTCAACGGAGCGGCAGTGGTCGGTCTTTGAGCTCGAGCAGTCGCCTCATTTGCTCAAGCCGGTTCATGACCTCGGTCTACCAAGACGATTCTTGGACGGGGCAGTCAACCGTGAATTTCCTCAGTGTAGCTCGCGCTGTCCGCGAAACAGTGCGAATTCGCCGGTCTATTGGCGAGAGCATGTATTGGCAGGTGATCTCATGGGGATGCACCGACGCAAAGTCCTCGCTTCATATGGCGGGCTACGATCGTCGATGCAAGAGGTTGAAGCGATCCTGGGGCGGTTTGGGATCGAGCTCGCGGGGCAGTATCCCGAAAAGTGGGTTCCTTATGATGACCGCATCTCATGGCGTTGAGCCACCTGAACACCTGCCTCAAAAGGGCAGGTGTTTCAATTTGTAGAAGTTCATCAATGACATAGTACCTTGCATGGCATAGTAACTTGTGTTACATTGTTTTCGTACCCCATTTTTATGCCCCAACCATTACCTATTGATGTCGCCAATACCAAGGCGCAAATGCGCAAAGGGATTTTAGAATTTGGCATCTTGCTGATCATTTCAGAAGGCAAGATCTATGCCAATGATATTCTGAACGAATTGCGCGCCGCCGATCTCATCGTCGTCGAAGGGACGGTCTATCCGTTATTGAGCCGACTCAAAAATGCCGGCCTTTTGACCTATGACTGGTCAGAAAGCAAAAACGGCCCTCCGCGCAAATACTATTCGCTCACGCCGCAAGGAAAGCAATTTCTCACCCAGCTTTCAGAAACATGGCATGCCCTCGATACCTCGATTAATACCCTCATGAAAAAGTTTCACTAATCTTATGAAAAAAACCTTATCAATCACCATTGGCGGTCTGGTCTACAATATTGAAGAAGACGCCTATCAGGTCTTGGACGTGTACCTTTCTGGGATTCGCGCACATTTTACCGCTGATGAAAACGTCGATGAGCTCGTTGCGGATATTGAATCGAGCATTTCTGAAAAGTTTGCCGAGAAACTACAGAAGCGCACCGTTGTTGGTTTAGAAGACGTGCAAGAAGTGATCGCGATCATGGGCAAGGTAGAAGAAATCGATGACAGCGCGACGTCAGGTACAGAACAAAAAGCCGAAGAACCAAAACAAGAACAGACTAAAGCCGAAGAGACGGCGCCAAAGCGACTATACCGCAGCACAGAAGATGTGGTGATTGCTGGTGTTTGTTCAGGTATCGCGGCGTATGCAAATGTAGACGTCGTCTTTGTGCGCATTGCTTTTGGTCTTCTCACTCTTTTGAACGGTCTTGGCATTCTCTTATATATTGTCTTTTGGGCTTGTATGCCAAAGGCCGAAACGCCAGCACAAAAACTCACGATGCGCGGCCGTCCGGTGAATGTGAACGAATTGCAAGAAGCCATCAAAGAAAAAGTCGCTCCAACAACAGCGCCTTCAACGTTCTCACAAATCATGAGTGGACCAAAAACCATCATTGAATTCATCGCTAAGGGTATTCGTTCTGTGATTCGTTTTATTGTGCCAGCGGTAGCGATTGTTGCGGGTTTCTTTATCACGGTTGGTGCGTTTATGGCGATTGCCGCTATGACGGTGTTTGCGGGTGTCTTATTGTTTAATGTTACTTCGACGAATCTCATTAGTGATTTACCTTTGCGTGAATTGGCTGGCAATCCGTTTTATTATACGGGTGTCGTGACCGGGTATTTGGCAGGGCTTATCCCAGCGATTATTGGAGTACTTGCCGGGCTTTCATTGGTTTTGCGTCGTAATGTTTTTACCCTTGCAGCAAGCGCGATCATGGGTGGCTTATGGATTATGGCGTTGACAGTATGGGTGGTTTGTCTCGTTCAGCTTTCGCCTTGGATGAATGAAAAGATCCAGGCGCTTGAAAATGTGCCATTGGTCACCAAGCGTTTTGAACAAAAAGATTTTCAACGCATTAGTCTTGATTCGATCGGTCATCTAACGGTCAAGCAAGGTGACGCCTATTCGATTGAATTCAGCGGATCTCAGCAGTCGATCGATCGCTTAAGTGTCCTCACGACTAGCGGGACATTAGACGTCTCGATGACGCCCGCTGAAGAACACAAAGGCTGGTGCATCGCTTGTCGTGATCAGCGTCTGCAAGGTGTTATCACTATGCCGCGCTTAGACAGCTATAAGGGTTCAGATATTTCTCGTGCCGAGATCGAAGGGTTTGAAGGAGATCTCAATGTTACTTTAAACGATGTTGCGAGAATTGAGGCAACTTCAATGAAGCTAGGTGCGTTGTCAGTAACGTTGAATGATGTCTCACGCGCCACGTTTGAAGGTGAAGCCGTGCAACTTAATGCCACACTCTCTGATACATCACGACTTGATGCAGAGCAGTTGAAAGCGAACGATGTCCAAGTAACGACAAAAGACGTCTCGCGTGCGATTCTATGGCCTCTGCAGTCACTCGCTGCCACGAGCACGGCACAAAGTTCTATTGTCTTAATGAATCTGCCAGTCACTTCAACCATGGTTGAAGTGGGTAATGGACAAATCATCTTAGAATAAACAGCCTTCGGGCTGTTTTGTGTTATCATGAAGGCGATATGCATCCTTTACTCAAACTCTCTATCGCCTTGGTGTGTGTGATTTTTCTCGGCTTGTCGGGGTATTGGATTGTTGAGATTGTACAAAACCTGCGTAGCATAACGAGTGAACCATTGGTGCCGGCGACAACGACAACGATTCAAGTGATCCCAACACCAACGACACCCATTGAACAGCCACTTGAGACCGAGGCAGAACAATCTGCTTACAAGAACGTTAAAACGTCGAGTTTTCTGTCAGAAGGTGGGACGGTGACCTTGATTCACCAATGCGCGGGCGAATTGTCAGCACTGACACATCCACAAACAGGTGCGCGCGTGCAGATATGTCGAGGGTTGAATCGCTTGGTTTTGAAGCGTCTTGATGGCAAGTATCAGGTGCTTGAAGTTGTGGATGCAAAGAGCGATGCGGATATGCCACTTTTAACCTATGTGACACAGACGGTTCAAAATGGCGATCACATCATTATGATTTTTGAACGCAATGGTTGCCCCGTCAATCGTGAAAAATGCTCTGAAACAGGATTTCGCGCCATGACGCATGCATTGCAAATAGAAAAGGCGAAGTTCTCACGTTTATCCGCCTACCCATCGCGATCGCGACCAACATGGAATAGCGACGGATCAAAAGCGCTTTTTGTCACCCAGACCTGCGGGTCAACGCGTTGTGATGCGGCTCCTTTGGTTGGGTATGATTTGCTAAAAGATGCCGCAGCTCGCCTCACGCAAGAAGAGGGGGCGAACGAAGATTATGCGCGTGATGTGACGGGGGTGAAGCTAGGATATTGGCGATCTGTCTCATGGGTCACGTCTTCTGAATGGTCTGCGACCTATGTTAATGCCTCTGGTATTGCCAAGGTGCTCACGGGCGCGCTTGAATAGCGACCAATGGCAAAAGAAATTCTCGAGCAAAAGACTATTTTCTTTGGCTTACAAGAAATCGTTTGGACAAAACGCCGAGGTCAGCGCTCGGTGCGTTTGCGTTTATCGGGTGGCAAATTACTTCTCAGCTCTGGCCGCTGGGCAACGGACGGATTTGTGCTCAGCTTTCTTGAAAAAAACAAAGCGTGGGTTGATCGCGCGGTAGCAAAAGCCTCAGCGCCTGATCGAGGGCTTTTTGCAAAAGCGACACGCGATGATTACCAAGCGCGCAAAACCGAGGCACTTCGATTTGTTCAAATGCATTTGCCTCGGTTGAATACTGATATAGGCCTTGTCTATGGCAAATTATCCATTCGCTGCAATAAGCGCGTGTGGGGGAGTTGTTCGGGAGATGGTTCACTGCAGTTTCATTATCAAATCATCGACTTGCCACTCGAGGTAGCGGAGTATTTGATGGTGCACGAATTATGCCACTTGAAATACCGTTCTCACGGTGTTCGTTTTTGGCAATTGGTTGAAAAGTATGTTCCGAATATGAAGTTGTTGCGCAAACGTCTGCGCGAACTCTCATAAATGTGCTAGAATGGTGGATATGGTTACTCAAAAAACACAAACCACATTCTTTGTGGTTTTGCTCGCGGCCTCCATTGGGTTGTCGGCGCTTGTCTACGCACCCTTTGCGCAGGTATTGGCAATGGCGACAATCACGGCGGTGATGTTGGCGGGTTTTTATGACCGATCGCTTAAGCTCTTTCGCGGGCAAGAAACGATCTCGGCTTTTGTCACGATTCTCGTATTATTGACTATGATCGTTGTGCCGATGTTGTTTATTGGCAATAAGGTCGCCGATGAAGCGAATCAGATGTATCAAGCGGTGAGTGGCAACCAAGATACCTTTTTTGTCAGTATTGAAACAACCTTGAATGAGTTTATTAAACCCATTCTCCCGAGCGCTGTTTTTAGCATCGGTGATGCTTTAGAACAGGCGTTTGCTTTTATGTCCTCGCGTATCGGTAGTGTGTTTTCGGGGATTGTGTCCGTTGTTGCGAGTATCTTTTTATGGTTGATCGCTACCTTTTATCTTTTGAAAGATGGCAAAAAGTTTGCCGCTAAGCTTATTTCGTTAAGCCCATTGCGTGATGATTATGATCACGTGGTCTTTCACCGTATGTCGATGGCTATCCACTCGGTGGTGCGTGGGCAATTGCTTGTCGCGACTATTCAGGGCGCATTAACGGGTCTTGGTTTTGCTATATTAGGCGTGCCTTCGCCAGCTTTATGGGGTGTTGTTGCCGCATTTTGTGCGCTCATCCCGGGTTTGGGTACGAGTTTGGTCTTGGTCCCAGGCATTATTTATCTGATCTTTAGTGGCCAGCCCATTCAGGCGACGATTTTAAGCATGTGGGGTGTCTTTGCTGTCGGTGTGATCGATAATCTTATTGGTCCAAGCTTGGTCGGCAAAGGCGCGGGCATTCATCCGTTATTGATTCTCTTTGCGGTGTTGGGAGGTTTTGTCTTTTATGGTCCGCTCGGATTCATTCTTGGTCCTCTGACGGCGAGTTTTATGATCGCGATGTTCGATATTTACCGCTACGTGATTCTCAAAGAAAAAATTCACATCACAAAAATTTCTTAATAAAGAAAATACCTCCGACATTACATCGGAGGTATTTTTTATTTTACGTATTTGCTAAGAAGTCCATCTTCACGAATCAGCTCTTTAATTTCGTTGTAGGGGATCATGGTTTCAAATTGACCTGCGGCATATGGGGCGATTTCGTAAGCGGTGTGGTAGAGAACGATGCCGTTTTCGGTAAGATAGAAGTTCGATTCATCGCCAAATTGTGCGAGTTGAGCCGCCTCTGGTAGAGCCGCTTGGCTGACAAAGCTCTGAAACTCGGCCGAAGTCTCTTCATAGAGATATTCACCTTGTTCGACGCCAAGTAAGATCTGACGCTCTTTTGTAATAAGTGCTTGTAAACGATCGCCTTTGAACAGATCTTTTAGCGATAAGGCTTTACCAGTTGTTGTTTGAATGGTGAGACCCTGCAAAGACGGATTGCCATGGGCGCCGCCGGTATAGTCATAGCCATCAAAGCGCAAGCTGATAAGCTCTTCATCGTTGAGTGTGACGGATGCGGATGAATCCGAGACATAGGCGAGGGTTGGCGCGTTTTCAGATCCAAACTCATTCAACAAGCTTTGGATCTCGCCGACACAATTCGCGACATATTCAGAAGCGCGTTGTTCGAGCGGGGCGATGGCGGCATCTTCAGAAAGTGTGCCGACCACCGTTTTTTCAATCAAAAGATTGATGGCACGGGCATTCGGTTCAGTGTCCTCAAGAAGAGGGTATGCGCTTGTGAAGCTGCAGATATCGTTGTTTGATGTGGGATCTTTATGGGCGAGCTCAGCGACGGCAACACGCATGGCGTGTGCGGCAGGTTGGGTCGCTAAGACGACGTTGACCGGATTCGCTGAGCCCTTGGCTGTCCAGGTAGCATTAAGGGTATTTGTTTGCGTTGTCGGCCAAATGACCAAGAGGTAACCAAGTTCTTCATCATCATGGGCAACCAAGAGCAAATTCGACGTTGCGGCACTGTCTTCGCTGTTAAAGACGGTACCTGTTTTTGTGACGCTGTTTTTTGTGTAGGTAAACGTCCCACTCACGCCCCAAGGGATGCGCATCAGTTCGAGATCGAAGGCGATTTCACCAGCGGAGCCTGTTAGACGCATGACACCCGTCTCAACGATGTCACTCGCTATTGGCGGTGGTGTTGGTAGGGTGACTGGTTGCTGTTCAGCGGTTTTTTGGCGGCAGCCAGCTCCGGTAATAGCTAAGGCTACAACCAGAGAAAGCGGGAGAAGACGTGTATGCATATCTTTAGTATAGGGCGATCACCATGATGGCGCCAGTTGA
>CALMET010000008.1 GCA_937863195.1 uncultured bacterium | reverse complement strand
TTTAAAAATGGCGGCGTAGAAATCATTAAAAATATTGATCGTTACGATACGACGACCAAGCAGCGGATCCTCGCGATCGTAGACAAAATGAAAGATATTGCTAATGACGTCTCTAGAGAAGGCGCGTCTGGGACGAATAAAGCTTATCAAGAGATGATTAGAGACGCGCAAGATGCACTTATCAAAGAGCTTCCTAAAAAAGGTACAGGACAAGCGTTACGTAAGCAGATTACCTCCATTCCTAATTCTGATACCACCGTTTAGCCTATGGACAGAAAAGAATGGCGTCTACGTTTTGAAATGCTTCCCGAAAGCGCAAGAGACTATCTTTTTGGAAGCGAGGCTGCGGATACCGAGGACGCGACACGTGAGAATCTTGGATACGACTATGATGCCTGGGCGCGCATTAATGATGTTATTTGGGAGCTTTTGCTTACCAAAATGGATAAAAACACTTTTATCGCCAAGATCCAGTCACTTGCAAATGAGAGAAATCTAGATGAAGTTGTACGTACGATACTGTTGAAGATCATTTTACCTGTTTCTGACCTAGTTGATTGGGATGTAGAAACAACGCTTCAAGAATTAGGGGTCTTACCAAGTGAAATAGGAAAAATAAAGCGTATCTCTGTTTTGCCCGTCACATATAGTGCAGCGGTAAAGCGCATCGCGACCAATGCTCAAGTAAGTGTTTTTTCTGAGGAGCTCGTGCGTCGATTACGAGACCTGCTCGTTTCATTGATTACTGGCGTGCGTACCGATGCGCAGGCGCTGGAATATCTTCAGCGAAAGCAAGCCGAAGACGGCCTTGGTTTTACCGATGCGCAGGCAAAAGCTTTTCTTGTGGCTCTCGATGAATTCTTGACAAGTTCAAGCGTGATGAGCGAGCAAGACTATTCAGAATGGTATCGCACGGTCCGCAATAGCCAGGGGTTTAGCTGGAAAATGCCCCTAGAGGTGGACGAAAAAGTCGAAGAAGAGATTCCTTTAGGTTCTATGCGCTTGAGACGTCATTACGAACCTATCCTCGAAAAAGCCATGCAAGAATGCTTGCAGCAAATCGGCGATTTACAACTAGACGAATACCTTGAAAAGCGACTTGAAAACGTTATTTCGACGCGCCTACGCAATGTACGTAACGCCTTACAAACCTCAGGGATTCTCACGCGTGATGACAAAATCGGAGGTCTCGGGTTAGATGCCGAAAAAGCTGAGCGAGTTGCTCGTATTATTGAAGCGAGCTATGAGCTTCACCACGGCGAGATTGAAGATGATCAAAAGCGACGCATTCAAGAAACTGAAGTCGTACAAAAGCAAAAAGTTGAAGACCGCAAAAAACGTGAGAGTGAAGAGCACGCTGAGTGGTATCAACAAAAGGTTGCTCCGCCATCGTTCACGAACGTTATGACAACCCAGCAAACGAATCAAGCAGCACAAAGCATGGCTCAGGCTCCAATTCGGTCAAATATGTCAGGTGTGACAGCGCCGGCCGTCTCGCAGCTCTCTGATCTTATTGGTGAATTTAAGACCATGGATATTCAGGAGTTCAGACGCCTTGCAAAAGATCCTGACCAAGCAGGGGAGAAGCTCTTTCAGAAATTTGAGACACTCCGCGCGGAGTCTTTTGAGCGCTATACGGCAGGTATTGCCGCTTGGCGTCAATCGCCATTGCAACAGCGTTATCTACAGCTCGTGAGTGAGAGCTTTACGAGGGGTAAAACGGTTGCTGAGGTCGCTGCAGCGAAGTTGGCGCAAGATCCGGCGACACCGTCACCGGCTGAATTGGGCGCAATAATTACGCTCAATGCGAAGATACAATATTAGTGATATAATCCCATTGTGCCGGAGAAATACATCGTCCCTCAATTCATTGATAACGAGAACAAGATTCTCGGGCCTATTACGGTACGCCAATTCATGATTGTTTTGGGGGCGGTTTTTCTACTTTTTATCCTTTATTCAATCTTTAGCTTTGTGGTCTTTGTCGCATTCGCGATTTTTATCGTGCCGATAGCGGCGACATTCGCGTTTGTGAAGATCAACGGGCAGCCATTTCATCTCTTTGCGGTAAACGTGTTGCAAACGCAAATGCGACCAAAAATCCGCGTATGGAACAAAGAAAAGAATGATGCCGAGATCCGTGCGTACATAAAGAATGGAGCGCCTAAAGAGACGAATCTCGTGATCCCTCCAGCCAAATCGAGGCCGGATAGCACGAAGTTGCGCGATCTGACTCTTATCGTGAACACCGGCGGTGTTTATAACCCTGACGACCAACCCTAGTATGAGAAGCACCATGTCCTCCAAAAAACCAGGCGTTGCCTCGCAGCGCTATCTCGATATCGCTGAAATCCGCGAGAATATCGTGATCATGAAAGATGGCACCTTGCGTGCGGTGCTTTTGGTATCTAGCGTAAACTTCTCGCTGAAATCCGTTGATGAACAGCAAGCAATTGTGCAGGCGTACATGCAATTTTTAAATAGTATTAACTTTCCTATCCAGATCGTTATTCAATCGCGACGCATGAATATTGATGGCTACATGAGTCAACTTCTTGAAAATGAAAAGAAACAAGAAAACGACCTTCTCAAGCGACAAATTCGCGATTATCGTGATTTCGTTAAGCAAATGGTTACGCTTGGTGAAATTATGCAAAAGCGTTTTTATGTCGTTATCCCGCTAGATCCGCTTAAAGATACAACCAAAGATATTCGCAAAGGATTCTTTGCTCGTGTCTCTGAGATCATGTCACCGACGATTGCGGGTAAATTAACAGAAGAACGTTTTCAGAAGATGAAATTCGATTTGAGTTTGCGCGTCAATCAAGTCTCTTCTGGACTCGCCTCAATGTCCCTAAACGCAGTTGCTTTAGATACACAGAGCCTTATCGAACTTTACTACACCATCTACAACCCAGAGCTGTATGAATCTCAACGCATGACAGATGTTAGTAAATTACAACTAGAAACCTAATATGGCCTTTGAAACTCAACCAAAACCAAGCTTTGACCCATCGACCCTCACCAAGGGCGGCGTTGGGTTTCAAAAAGGCAAAACCAAAGAACAGCAAAAACGCGAACAAGAAGCCGAGCGCATTGCCATCGAAGAAGAACGTGTCTACCGCCGTGGCGTGGCCAGCATCAAAGACTTGATTGCACCGGCTTCGTTTGTTGTAGACCCTTCATTTTTGCGATTAGGCGACGTGTTTTGCCGTACGCTCTTTGTTGTGACGTACCCGCGTTATGTATCGGTAGGCTGGGCGTCGCCGATTATCAACCTCTCTGCCGAGCTTGATATTGCGATGTTCTTTTACCCGATTGACGCACCGGTTATTTTGAAAGAATTAAAAGATCGCGTAGGTAAGCTCGAAGCTGAAATTTCTGAGAATAACGAGAAGGGTAAAGCGAGAGATCCAATTGCTGAAACGGCGCTTCGTGATGTTGAGCAATTGCGTGATGACTTGACTCAGGGTATTGAGCACTTCTTTCAATTTGCTTTTTATTGCACGTTCTATTCAAAAGACAAAGAAGAGCTCGAGCGCGTCACCTCAACCGTTGAGAATACCTTCGGTTCAATGTTGATTTATACCAAGCGCTCATACTTTCAGGCAGAACAAGGTTTTAACTCGACCATGCCGGTAGGTAATGATGAGTTGCAGATTGCGTTTAACATGAGCACATCGCCGATTGCCTCATCTTTTCCGTTTACTTCTGCTGAATTGACGAGTGATAATGGTATTTTGTATGGCGTGAATCGCCATGATAATTCACTGATTATTTTTGACCGCTTTTCACTGCAAAATGCGAATGCCGTGATGTTTGCAACGTCTGGTGCCGGTAAATCCTATACGGTGAAGCTTGAGATTATCCGTTCGCTCATGATGGGTGTGGACGTGATCGTTATTGATCCTGAAATGGAGTATAAGCATCTCTCGGATGCCGTAGGCGGGACCTATATCAATGTTTCATTGGCCTCGCGTTCAAAGATCAATCCGTTTGATTTGCCGCGACCAACGGGTGAGTCAGCCTCCACTGAAGATATTATTCGTAGTGCCGTTATCACCATTAAGGGCTTGTTGCGCCTCATGCTTGGCAAGATTACGACCTCAGAAGACTCTATTCTCGATCGTGCCTTACTTGAAACGTATGCAAAGAAAGACATTGTCCCTGGTGTAGATTTAACAACGATCGAGCCACCTACACTGCAAGATTTTCAAGATATTCTTGAAGGTATGGAGGGTACGGCAGAGCTTGTGGTCAAGTTGCGCAAATTCTCAGAAGGTACATTTTCTGGTTTGTTGAATTCGCAAACGACCGTTCAGATGAATAACCAGCTCGTCGTATTTTCGGTACGTGACCTTGAAGACGAATTACGTCCAATGGGTATCTATACCATCGTAAACTATATCTGGAACGTGGTTCGTTCGGTGCGTAAAAAGCGTATTCTCGTTATCGATGAGGCCTGGTGGCTGATGCAAAACGAAGATTCAGCAAAGTTTATTTTTGCCCTCGTTAAACGTTGCCGTAAATACTACATGGGCATCACGACGATCACACAAGATGTGAATGACTTTTTGACGTCCCCGTATGGTCAAGCCATTGTAACCAACAGTTCGATGCAAATGCTCTTAAAACAATCACCAGCATCGATTGATCTTGTGGCAAAAACCTTTCTACTAACACAATCCGAGAAGTATCTCTTGCTTGAATCTGCAGTCGGTGAAGGTATTTTCTTTGCCGGTCAAAAGCATGCCGCTATTCAAGTTGTCGCTTCATATACCGAAGATCAGATCGTGACGACAAATCCAGAACAGCTCCTGAAGATTGAACAGCAGAAAAAAGCCTTTCAAGAATCCCAAGAAAACTAACCTATGAACAAACGCCTTCTCGCCATTCTCCTCGTTGTCGTTGGCCTTCTCGCCATCATTGGAGTCTTGTGGTTTTTCTTTTTCAATAAGCCCAAGACGACCCTCATCCCTCAACAGCCTGGCCAAAACACCGTTACGCCATCGGTGCCGTTTGACCCTTCGACATCTGTCCCGACTTTTGAGCCGCCAACGGGCACACCACCAGATCCAAATTCTGCTGAAGAAAAAGAACGCCAAGCACAAGAAAAGCTCCGACGTATCGCGATGAATTATGCTGGACGCCTCGGTACCTATAGCGCGGATGACGGTTTTGAAGCCATTCGTGATTCGCAGGCGATCGCTACCACAGAGTTTCAACCACGTCTCGCTTCATTGCGGGCTCAATTGCTCAATGATCACCCAGTCGGTTCGCATTGGTCACAAGAAGCGCGTTCAGTGACGAGTGCCATTGTGCCAACTTCGTTACCTGTTTTTGGCAAAACATCCGCAACGATTAATGTGCAGGCACAGAGCACCGTAGGGTCCACCCGAGACTACTTGAATATTGCCATTACGCTCACTGAACAGAATGGTAATTGGCTTGTCTCA
>CALMET010000007.1 GCA_937863195.1 uncultured bacterium | reverse complement strand
CAAAATGGTAATTGGCTTGTCTCCAATGCGGTTTTTACATCGTTTGAAAGATAGGTTGCTTGATATCGTCTACCCGCCCATCTGCCAATCGTGTGGCATGATGGGCTTTTGGCTTTGTGACGCGTGCTTAAATGAGGTTGAGGAGGCAAGCTTAGCACCTGAAGTCCCTGCTGGCATTGATGGAGTCCTTTCTTGCTTTGCTTATGCTGATCCGAAAGTCAGAATTCTGACGGCTACTTATAAGTACCGTTCGGCGACGGCATTTGAATTAGCTCAAAGCACGCTCTTGCAGCATTGGGTCCAGCAACATTCGTTGCCAATTTGGGCGTATGACGCTTCAGTAGTACTCGTGCCGATTCTCTCACCTGAGTCTCGCATAGCGACAAGAGGCATAAACCACGTTCTACGCCTCGCGCAAACGTTCAAGCGCTCTTTTCAGCTACCGTCATCGATATCGACCGTCTTAGGGCGCCTAGAGCACGACACGCACAATGCTGAGCTTGAACATGAAGAACGTGCCGCCAATGTCCGAGAGACATTCTATCTCAAAGCAGATCCGCCAAAAAACATCATCTTGATTGATGATGTTTTGACGACGGGGTCAACGCTCGCTGAAGCGGCGAGAGTGCTGCGTGAAGGTGGAGCTGAGCAGGTCTATGCCATCACGTTTGCCCGTGGCTAGGTCAATCGTGCGATGCTTACCACAATAAAGATTCCTGTTACGTTTAACACGTAGGCGATTGCTAAAAATTGCCAGGTTTTGAGTTTGGATGCGCCCATCAAGCTCACTCCAATCTCATCAGGAAAAGGTGAAGCGATAATGATCGCTCCTAGCACAGGCGCCATCCAGATGAAGAATTTTGAATGATAGATCGCCCGAATATATTTTCCGCCTACAGAGTCCAGTATGAGCCGAAGTTCATCTGCGAGATTATCTCTAACAAATCTGAAAAAGACGTAGTCGCCCACTAAAGAGCCAACACCTGCTACAAGTGCAATAACTAGAGGGTTTAACTCATTCGCGAGAGTAAATAATACAACCGCAGCCGGGGCGACGGTATAGGTTGAGACAAAAAAGAATCCTGTGATAAAGGCCCCAATATAGCCCAAGCTACCGATGGTGTGGATAAAATCTTGTACATAAGATGTCTCAACGATAAAGAAAAAAACAATCAAGCTCACAAGCAAAGCCGTGAGATTCTTGTATTTCCATTGTGAAAATCTTTTCATGCGTTATTTGATCACCATTAATGCAGCTCCAAGCGCGACAAAACCGGCGCCAAGCCCCGTCTTCCAGGTGAGCTGCTCGCCTAAGAAAAGCGCGGCAAAGAACAAAACAAAAATCACGCTTAAGCGATCGAGCGCGGCGACAGGTGCGGCAGGACCTTGCTTGAGGGCAAAAAAGTAAGCGAGCCAAGAGAGCGCACCGGCAACACCTGAAAGCGCGATAAAGGTCAGAGCTTTTTTATCAATGGTCCCAAGTAGGTTTACTTTACCTAGCATTAACGAAGTTATCACCAGAAAACCAGCCATAATGACAGAGCGCACCGTTGTCGCGAGCGTGGTATCGACGTTCTTGATGCCGAGCTTGCCAAAAATTGCTACGAGCGCGGCGAAAAAGGCAGAGAGAAGAGCGAAAATGATCCAAGAATTCATAGATTATGCTGTTGTAAGTGTCGCTGCTTCGACCGTCTGCCATTCTTTAGAGAGGACGACATCTCCTTCACCGAAGGAGAATGTGCCTCTAACGGCTTTTTCTTCGAGAACAAGTGGTAACCAGTAAATATCGTCCGCCCACATTTCGGAATAGGGGATGGACTCTGTTGTAAACCATTGCGGACGCATCTCTTCGCTTTCTACCGGCTCACCGTCCCATGATTCGCAAAGGTAGACGCTCACCATCTGATCCCATTCAGGCTTCGCCGGAAAGAGAAAGGTGAGTTCAGCGCGCTTTGAGAGGGCCTTCGTATCAACACCGATTTCTTCTTTTGTCTCGCGAAATGCCGCCTGTTCGACGGTTTCACCCGCTTCAAGCTTTCCACCAACGCCGTTAAAACGTCCGGCTCCCAAGCCCCGCTTTTTGTAAGCTAAACACACCTCAGAGATCTGATTATTGTCTGCGCGTTTTATCAAGAAAACGAGGGTGGTAGGTTTTAAGGCCATAGTCTCGATGAAGAGTAGCATAATCGTGCAAAATATTGACCCCTTGGACAAAACCCTGTTATCTTCGCAAACGCTCGTTCAACAACACCAGGAGGTACTCATGGGAGCTCTGATTTTCAAGTCCGACAAGTTCGACCCATACTACAAACGGCTGCATCCTTATCGGCCATACCAGCCCCTCAGCCTTCGCTGGGCCGTCGAAGATGGCAACGAGTTGACCCCGGGTCTGACTCCTGACCTAGCCGTTCTCGATCGCATACCCGAAGGGTTGCCTGACCAGGTGGTGCGTGCCATCGAAGGCTTCGTGAACGATGCCAAGATCCATGGATATTGGTTCTGCGTGCACGATGGCGATCTCGACGATGATCAGGATGAAGACGTCTTGACCGCTGCCGCCTATCGCAATGATCAGGGATATCCCTTCATTATGGAGTACAAGCTCCACATGGCGAAAGGATTCTACGGTCCATCTATCGAGCTCCTGCGCACGCTCTGCCTCCAAGACTACCGGAACATCTCCAATGATCCGCTCTGAACTCAAAGGGACTCCACTCGGGAGTCCCTTTCTTAATACTTATTGAAGCGCTGGCGGATTTGCCAAGCAAGCCATCAATTCTTTTGTCTGCGACCATCCGCATTTGCCGGTGGTTTGACGTTCGCAACGCGATTGCTTGTAACAAGCATACTCGGCTCTGAACTCACAGGTCGAAACGAGACCTTCCATCTCGCTAATTTCGCCGCAAAGCTGGCCGCTGCATCCTCCAACCATACAAGCGTCTTTTGTTGGTGGTTCAGGGGCAGGGGATGGGTCTTTTGGCACCTCAGGTGTCGTAGAAGTAACGGTGTCTGGCACAGGCTTGATAGCGACACTCTCAACATAGAGCACACCGGTCGCCTCATCCCGACATTGGCGCGGATAAGACTCCATAACGGGGTATCCCGCGAGAACACAGTCCTCAAAATTCATGACTTTTGTAGGAAAAACGTCCGTAGTTTGTATTTCTTGCGCAATACCAGCATCGAAGCCGTAAATATAACCAACCATACCACCAAAAGCGAGGCCCGCGAGGGCAAAGATCGTCCCTGTTAAGGTGATTTTTTGTGTTTGGGTCATCATATCTTATGAGTATAGCTTATCTGCTGATAACGCGCCCACACAAAGGTAGTCCTAACATTTTTTCTCATGTATAATCTGAATATGACTATGACGTTCCGTTCTTTTATTGTTGGAGCTACTTTTATCGCTGGCGCTCTCTTGATAACTCCCTCAGCTCAAGCGGCTACTATTACCGTTTGTGCCGTAGGATGCGACTATACGACGCTTAATGATGCCATCAGCGCTGATGTGCCCGGTCAAGATACGTATCTTCTTGATACGGGGTATACCTATGTCTTTCCTCCAGAATCAAACTTCATTTCATTACCTGACGACACGATTTTGACGTGTAGCCCAGGTGTTGTTTTTGGTGATGACTTAGGAGGTACGGCCAACATTAATCCCGGCAACAATACCCTCATCCAAGAATGTACTTTTGAGAACACCCAATTTGACGCAACCGGTAAATCCCTCGTTTCTTGGGTAGATAATGTCTTTTCTGAGAACACCTATACCTCCATTACCCTTACAGAATCAGACGGATTTACCATAGCCAATAATACAAATCTTAATCATCTCCAAATTCAAAATGCTGATAATGGCTTTGTGGCTTCAAATGAGTTTAACTGTCGTTTTAGTTCGAATTGTATCACTCTTGCTACCGCAGGAGGTGGGCCATTCGACTACACGGATCCTGCTGATGTACCGAATGATATCGTCTTTAGTAACAATGTCATCACAAACTACAATACGATAACAGGGGGCGATTTTGTCTATTTTGCCGTTGGTTTAGATATCGAATTCACCAATAATACCCTTCAGTCTGTTGAGACGATGAACAGTTTCATCACCATGTTTACGGTTCAAAATGTACATGCGACCATCAGCGGTAACTATTTTTTCTACCCGCCAAAAGAGCCATTGAGCAATAACGGTACATGGGGGCTCAATGTTCGTGTTGCTGACGGCGACACCACAATTGAAGTTGAAAACAATAGTTTTATTGGCAATCCTGATCTAGATACAATTTCTGGTGATGCATGTTTGGGTGTTTTTGACGATGAGAACGACCCAAGCTTAAAGCAAGTCACTATTATCTACCGTTATAACCTTTGTTATAACGCCAATCCAAACGTTAATGACAATGGTATTTCACTTGGTTATGGACTCGCTACAGTCAATGTAAATTTGACCGATGCTTACAATGGCTTCTACCAAGTTGATAACTTGATTAATGACAGTAATGGCGTCTATACGGATCTGGACCCAACCACCATTCAAGTAGACCCCGTTTTTAGAACCGAAAACGCCAATCCAAATGATGATTATCATCTTGTCCCGATGAGTCGTTATCTTGATATAGATGGTTCACGTGATATCGGCGCCTTTAGCAGTGCGCGCATTTCTACCTATCTCATTGATGATGACTGCGTTGTTGACTATCTTTCTTGTCATTCTCAATTCACAACTACCATTGCAAATGTCGTGAAAAGTGGGGATGATATCGAGGTTGCCGCAGGTAATTATGCTGGTCTCGCGATTGAAGGCCCGCTGACAGACATCACCCTCACGGGAGCAGGCGATACAACGATTTTTGACGGCGCACTCAATTTTCAGAGCGCCTTGTCATTAGAACAGGTGACTTCGTCGCAATTTTCAAGCTTGAGATTAATAAACTCAACAGATACCTCTGTAATTACTTATCCTGCAACATTGCCAATCCTGTCGTTTGGCGGCAATGATTATGATGATTCAGATGTCTTTGGTGGACCTGTAGGCGCGGTCTATTTTATCCCAGATCTTGCTTGTAATGCAGAAATTATTGAGTTTGACGGTCAGACCGTAAGCGTTGACGGTACCAGTAATATTAATGCCGGTCTTGCTGACGTCGGAGGGAGTTATGTCACCCTTCTATTTCATGATTTAGTTGCTGACAATCTCGTCGATGCGCAAAATAATCTTTGTGGTGGCATCGTCCCATTTACACATTTTATTGAAGACATGTTTGTGGCAAATGGTGACGGTACCTATACCTACAATGCAACGAATCTCTCAAATCAAGGTATCACGTTAGCAGCCGGCATGACCTTTCCTCCGTCTATCGGTCAAACCGTTGCACGTGGCTATTTTGCCGGGCTTCGTCTAGACAACTCTAGCAACAACCATTTCACTGCCCTTACTATTGATAATAATGATCTTGGCGTCTCGCTAATCTATGGGTCCGCGAGCAATACCATTGAGACACCGATCATCACTAATAGCACCTCGCATGATGTGATTAGCGCTACTGTAGGCACCAATGATCTTTTGGACCCTTCGTTTGACCGTGTAACCTCAGAAATCGAAGAGGGGACAGTGAGAGTGCGTTATCGTTCTATTGTTGAGGTTACGGACGCGCTCTTTAATCCACTTCAAAACGTTCTTGTTGATTTTGTCTCACAAAATGAACTTACTAATGTAAGCGCTACAACAGATGTTGCAGGCGTGACGCCTATCGTCGATAGCGTCGCCTATCTGATGACGACAAGTTCGCTCTCGCTCACAAATGGCGGCTACAATCTATTTACTATTACGGCAAATGCAACAGGGACCTATGCCGCGACTTCGACACCGGCGCTTCTGAATGGCGTCAGTATTTTTCAGATAATCATGTCACTCGCACCAGTCGTTACCCCTATCCCGCCAACAAGTGGCGGCGGTGGCTTGCCCTCAATCGACCCTCGGACAGGTCTCTATCAAAACTATACCTCGACACCAATAGCTCCTTTGCCGAATGTAAAAAATGTCCACCAGCTCGTGAAATTAAAGGACGATGGTAATACAACAACTCAACACGATTCTACCGTTTACTATCTCGGCGCTGACGGTAAACGACATGCTTTCCCAAATCCGAGTGTATATGGGTCTTGGTACTGTGATTTTTCACAAATACTCATCGTGAGTGAATCTGAGCTCGCTTCATATCAATTGGGTAAAAATGTTACCTATCGTCCAGGTTTGCGCTTAGTAAAATTCCCAACAAACCCTCGCGTCTATGTTGTTCAGGGGGGACGCATGCTGAGACCTATCCAAGATGAAGGCACCGCTATAACTCTCTTTGGATCAAACTGGGCAAAACGTGTTTCAGACATTGAGGACACCTTCTATAACGACTATCTTTTTGGCGAAGTGATCACAAGCATGACCGACAAAGCCTTCTTAGATATCACGCCTAGCTACCCAAGCGCAGAGATGAGTATCTTTGGCTATCAGGACATTATCGTCTCTGGCGTTTCATCGACATGTACACATACACCACCGCAATCTGTCTCGACATCAGCTAGCATCATTACTTGGCCATTTGCGACGATACCGGTTTCTTTCACCTTTAACGTTGATTTGAGCCCTTCGTCTTCTGCTTCAACCGACATTCGTTACTTGCAAGAGTACTTAGCCTCAAAAGGCTCAGCTATCTACCCAGATGGTAGAGTGACAGGCATCTATGGCGAGCTCACAACCCAAGCCGTAAAAAATTTCCAACGCTCAAAAGGCATTTCAGAAACGGGTACGGTTGGACCTCTTACACGATCAGCTATCAATAAAGAACTCAACGATCTTCGTTAATTGTGCTAACCTGTTGAGATGAGATATTCTATTCTTTTTTCAGCGATGTGTTTGGCGCTTGTTTGGCCATCCACAAGCAAAGCCGCTGAAAATACCTCAACAACTCGTGATATTGCTTTTCCAACCGTGGCGAGCGCTATTAAGTTTACAGATGATTTTAGCTCACCTCGCGCCGGTCACTCTCATATTGGCAATGACTTAATTGGGCCAAAGATGACGCCTCTTTATGCGGCTGTGGATGGCTACGTAAGCTACATTGTCGTCCCACAGGCTTCGTGGGGATACCAAATCACCCTTCGAGACGCCGATGATTGGACCTATCACTATATCCATATCAATAATGACACTCCAGGCACGGACGATGGCAAAGGAGGTACTAAATATGCCTACGCAGAGGGATTAGAACGCGGTACCCGTGTCACAAAAGGCCAACTCATCGGTTGGATGGGGGATAGCGGCAATGCTGAAACCATCACCTCGCATTTGCACTTTGAGATGCATCAACCTGACGGTACACCGATGAATCCGTATTTGAGTTTGATGGCGGCAAAAGGATCAACGCCGACAACACCTACAGAACCCCCTGCCCTCCCGACGTCCGGGGGGACGACTGATGATGCGATCAATCAAGACAAAGACATCGTAAACGTCTTTTCGAACAACTGCTTATCAGGAACATTGATAAAGTCCACGGCAAGCTCAGCGGTCTACTATTGTGGCGCTGATGGCAGACGCTATGCATTTCCCAATGACAAAGTATATTTTACCTGGTTTAAGGACTTTAAAAATGTCGTGACCGTTAGTAGCGAGAAACTTGCTAGCGCGCCTATCGGCGGACTTGTTACCTATAAACCAGGCTCTCGTATGGTGAAACTCCAAACCATGAATGCGGTTTATCATATTGAAAAGAACGGCCTATTACGCTGGGTTTCGTCTCCAAGTATCGCGGCTGCCATGTATGGTGCGGATTGGGCAAAGAAAGTTGATGATTTGAATGATGCCTTTTTTACCAGCTACAAAATAGGTGAGCCAATGCAATAAAAAAACATCCTCCGTTCGGAGGATGTTTTGATGATTAGACGAGATCTCTTAGTGGCATGCCGCCGGTGAAGTCTGCTTTTCCAATTTCGACACCTTGGTTACGGATGATGCCGTAAGCCGTGGTCACATGAAAGTAGAAGTTTCCAAGCGCATATTGCTCGAGGTACTCTGCGCCCGTCATGTATTTGCCAGGGAAGTAAGGCAAGGTAATTTGACGTTCAGCCGCGCCTTCAAAGGCAGATTCTGGAATCGACGAGATAAACTCAATCGTTTTGGCGATACGAGCACGCAATTCAGCAAACGTCTCTTCATTGTCTTCAAAAGAAGGGATTTCTACACCCGCTAAACGGGCTGAGACGCCTTTTGCATTGTCACAAGCAATCTGAACCTGTTTCTTAAGCGGAAACATGTCAGGAGCAAGCTGAGCGTTCACCAAGGTCGATTCATCCTTGCCAGAGGTAGCTGCTTTAGTGAGAACGCCATCAAGTGCTTTAAGAACCTTCGTAAAGAGGGGTACAGAAAACGTGTAGTATTGATTCATAGTTGTTTGAGCAGGTTAACTGTTTAGTTTTTTTGGCACAAGAAGTGCAAATAGGTTATTGATTTTGGTGTATAACGTTCAACAGAATGAACAGTGAACCCATGCTCTTTGAGTAGGGCAGATAATTCATCCTGAGTATAGAGCGCCATCCAGCGCGGGGCTCGCATTTCAGAGCTTTCTCGATACGATTCACCATCGCCTTCTTGCATCCCCAATGCGAACCATCCACCCGGCTTTAATACACGAGCGACCTCGCCGAGGGCAAGGCCGATTTGAGACTTCGGTAGGTGGTAGAGAGCCAAGTATGACCATGCCCCTGCAAACTTGTCAGCACGAAACTGCAAATTTAACATATCGCCCATTTGCGATTTTAAGCCACGCTGGGTACTGATATCCACCATTGTTTCAGAGGCATCAATACAAATTTGATTGACCCCACGATTTTTGAGGAGAAGCGCATCGTGCCCAGGACCACTACCGATATTGATCACATCACCCTTCACCCGACTGGTAAAAGCGTCAATAAACGGGGTAGGGAAGTCACGCCAGAATCCTGTCGTTTCATCGTCATAGGCGACGGCGTACGCATTGTACGTGTCTATGGTGAGGGACTTCATGCAATGAAGTCAGGATAGCAGAATATGACGTAATGTGATAGATTCAGTAATGAAATATTACTTTTGAATACCATACCTTTTTTTCATCGCAACAACGGACTTTTTGATGATTTTCGCAAGAACCTTGAGGTCGATATCTGAAAGTTTATTGATATAGATGCAGGAACCGCCAGAAATTTTGTGTTTACCAAGATCCTTTAGTAGGTCTGTATATTCACTAAAACCTGGCATGATATAGAGTGTGAGGTTTTGTTTGCGTGGAGAAAAGCCGGTCAAAGGCCAGTCGCCCTCTTGGGTACTACGCTCGGATTTATAATGATACGAACCAAAGCCCACGATAGCTTCGCCCCACATTTGGGCTTTTTCACCAGTGACATCCTTAAAAAGCTTCAAGAGCGCCGAGCTGTCTTTGCGCTTGGTTTCGTCTTCGATCGTTTTGATAAAAGCCTCTGGCTTAATTTTGGTGACCTGGGTTTTGAGAGCGGCCATATGATACCAGTATAGCGCCCATATTGACCCTCTACCAGGGCATGGCGTACTATTTTGCCATTATAACAACCGCAAAACGCAATAACATCATTTATTGGATCGCTACGGTTTGGTTTTCACTTGGTATGGTTGCTAGTGGGATCCTTCAACTTATTCAGCAAAAGGATGAGGTCGTCTTTATGGCGGCATTGGGTTATCCGGCATACTTTCTCTCAATCATCGGTGCATGGAAGCTCTTAGGCGTCATTGCCGTACTTGCTCCTAAATATCCACTCGTGAAAGAGTGGGCATATGCAGGTTTCTTTTTAACCATGACAGGAGCTTTCTTCTCACATATCGGTTCGGGGGATACCTTCGGTGAAATGTTTCCGGCCATCTTTCTTACCGCGCTCATCGTCATCTCTTGGTACTTCAGACCAGAGAGCAGAAGACTCGCAGGCGTTCCTGGTATCGCTCAAAAATAATCATAAGAAAAAACGACCCGATCGGGTCGTTTTTTGTAGCCTATTTATTTTGATGACGTTTCAACAGTCCACTCAATACCGTACTTGTCACGAAACATGGCGAATGATGTGCCCCAAGGACTATCAGCGAGTGGCATTTCAGCTGTTCCTCCCGCTGAAAGGCCGTTAAAGATTCTTTCAGCTTCTTCGCGGCTGTCGACACTGACGGCAATTTTTGAACGGTTTTCTTCTTCGCTTACTTTTCCCATGAACGATGGCACGTCATTGGCAATCAAGGTCGTTGGACCAATAGGCAAGACGATGCGCATAATTTTATTCGCCTCCGCTTCTGATACGGGAAACTCGGCACTCGCGAGATCTTTGAAGCGAATAATCTGAGTGAACTCACCACCGAAAACGGATTTGTAAAAGGTAAACGCCTCTTCGGCATTGCCGTTGAAGTTAATGTAGGGGCTTAGTGTTGTCATAATGAGTGGATGGTAATCGAACCTGTCATTCAATACAAATAGACCTTTAAACTCTCTTTAATTCTTTTGAGCAGCGGGACGGACACGGATCCGCTTAACTTAACGGCACTTTCACGAACTCGTGCGGCAAACTCATATACGTATGCTTCATAATACACGAGCTTGTATGGCCGATACGGCGCCGAAGAAAACACATCCCCGCTATTATGAGAGGCGAGCCTACGGACCAGGTCATAGGTTGAGCCTTTATAGAAATAATTTAAGTCTTTCTGACTTTGGATGACGTAGAAATACCACATACCTACCCCGTTCCATGGCATTAGACCTAATGTCAAGCTTTTTTTAAAAATAGAAGCTCGCGAGCTACGTGGCCCCATCAACAGGTTCAAGGTCGCTTATGCGGCTTGTTGTTGGCGGAGCCACGTCGCTCGCGAGCGACGTGGCGGAGAAGGAGGGATTCGAACCCTCGATACGGTTTCCCGTATGACGGATTTCAAGTCCGTTGCATTCGACCACTCTGCCACCTCTCCATGGGTGTGATCGTGCGGGGATAATACGCAAAAGAATGAAAAAGGACAAGCCAGGGGACTTGACCGTGGAATTGTTCAAAAAGAACCGTCCTGCTAGGGTTTGACCGGATTAACGCTGAAAGAGGTGAGCCGTGTTTGAGCAGTTTCTCCAAAAGGTTCGTTCTTTTTATGAAAATCGACTGTCAGACCAGGGGGCTTTGGAGCTTTACCGCCAATACGGTAAAAGCTTAGGCAACCTGATCAGCTACGGTTACCGCAGCAATAGTGAAGAGTTCAAAAATCTCTTCACCGGCTGGGAGCGATGGGAGCAGGTGGTCGCATCTCGGGGGTATAGAACCTTCGTG
>CALMET010000006.1 GCA_937863195.1 uncultured bacterium | reverse complement strand
GAGGATATTGCCGTGCCAGTCCATAAACTTATGGAGTCCGCCGACTTCTTTCATCAACTCTAAACCCGGACGCAACCAAAGGTGATAGGTATTCGAAAGCACGATCGGCGAGGCGAGACGTTCAATATCAAAAGATGAGAGCGTTTTGACTGCGCCCTTGGTGGCGATAGGCATGAAGAACGGCGTCAGCATGTCGCCGTGCGGTAAAGACAGTTTACCCGTTCTCCCCTGTTCGTTGCGACCGAATAATTCAAAGCTCATAGATTATTTTGGGAGAAACTTTTTCATGAATGGTACTTTGCGCAATACAAGAACAATGGCGATAACACAGACGATGGCAATACCTAAAACAATGCGACCCTTTGGATCAAATAACGATTCGCCAAAGAGCGCGAATAAGACCGTGGCCGGCAAGGTACCAAAAAATGTCGCGAACGCAAATGTCTTAAAGGGCATGCGCGTGAGACCTGACCCAAGACTCACAAAATCTGAGGGCACAAAGAGTAAGCGCATAATCATAATTGGAAAGAACCCTCTTTCTGAAATAAGATCATCAAGATCTTTTACCCAGCCTTTTTCACGCTCTTGAACAAGATGATGGCCAAAAAATCGTGAGAGACCAAAACTGATCCATGCCGTTAAATTTACTCCGAGCAATGCAATCAAGACTCCCCATAGCGGACCAAACAATGCCCCAGACGCAACAGCAAAACCCGTTGTCGGAAATGGAATAATCGTAGATACAACATAAACCATTAACATCAGAAAAGGGCCCCATGGACCAGCATTCGCAATAAATCTCTTCAGAACTGAGGCGAGATCCCTAAAGCCTAACCCTTGGGCAGACAGAAACAAATAAACCACCAAAACAATGAGGGCGTATGCGATGAGTACGCCGACTTTTACATAGTGTTCGCGTTTAGACTCCATAGGGTGATTATAGCTGATCTTTCTTTTCTTTCATGTAGTAGAACCACTCTTCAAGCGCCTGCAAGAAAATCTTGAAAGGCGCTTCAAGAACCACATCAAAAA
This sequence comes from uncultured bacterium, assembly GCA_937863195.1. Next base: position 1,120 of record CALMET010000006.1, on the reverse strand, counting down.
AGAAGACGAGCACATTAAATTTCGATACGGTCTCTGACAAAAATCTCCCTACTTTTAATACCGGCAACGTGAAGAAATCGACAACCAATCCGCCTAAACCCGTTTGCTTTTCAAAGGCGACATACTCTTTGGATGCGAGTCGTAGACGATACGCAAAGAAGCTCACGACACACAAGAAGAAGACAAATACCGCCATGCTGATCCAGGTATACCCAATTAATGATAGGCCCCAGAAAATCAAACCAAACGACAACGTAAACATCAGCACATACCCAAGCGTGAGCATGGTTGCGCCAAAGGTCGAATAATGACGCTTACCACGCAATTCAATCGACGGGATGCCCTCGATGCTTAAGAGTTCTTCAACGCCATTCACGATGCGGATGACGTTTTCTTTGACCGGCGGACGAATCATCGCCCCAACAAACATCATCAATACCGGAGGAAAGAGCATATTAATCAAAAGCGCCTGAATATGCGGCTCGCCATACAAGGCAATCTCAATCGGATATTCAAGCACCGCGGCAAAAAGCATCTTAGTCAAAAAGAGATAGATGATGGCACGCACGATACCGCGTGATAAACGACGCTTTGAGTCTTGAATACGCACCTCGGCTACGCGCTCAATCGCCTTCTTTAAGGTGCTTTGGTCTTCGAGAAGCGCTTTGGCTTTTTTTGGATCTTCTTTTAAGGCCGCACGTAAGACCGTCAATGAGACGCTCCACGGCTTTACTGCACTGCAAAACTTTTGGTGGTAAGGATGTTTTAAAACGGCTTGGATTTTTGCATGAGAAGCCTCGAGGCACACTGCCATCTCATGCACCTGGTCCATCCATTGCTCTGGACGCACCCAACGCGGCTCAAAGATGCGTAAAAGTTTATAGCTGATAAGCGCATCGTCAGCCTTCATGAAATTACGCAAACACGCGACGTAGATTTGCAAACGTCGTTCATCATCGGGGAGCTCATTATTCTTGAGACGGATTTTTTCTGCCACCTGCTCATAGAGCAAATTCAAGAAGACCTTGTCTTCGTTTTGGTCGGTGACAATCTCGTCGATCTCGGCGGCTAAAATCTCAAGTAACCATTGTTCAAAATCTGGGATCTTTGAATGAATCCG
>CALMET010000005.1 GCA_937863195.1 uncultured bacterium | reverse complement strand
GTCTTTGAGTGAGGCGATGGTTTTTTGGTAGGTTTTGGCTTGTTCAAGATGGCGGTCAGAAAACGCACGCACACCTTCGGCGGTGAGACAGGCTTCGAGAGGATGGGATTCGATCATCATAGACGGTTATTTCAAATCATCTTTGGAGATATCCATGGACCACGATTTTGACCAGCCAGCTTTGCCGGTTTTTTCTTGGTAGCGATAGAGGATAATGGTCACAACGAGGACAAAGAGACCTAAACCAGAGAATAAGAGTCCGAGCCAGAAGTCGGTTTTATAGACGAAGGGAAAAACAAAAATTGAAGGGATAGCAAAACTGAGAGCGCCCAAGAGTCCACCAACGTTACTGATATGCTGATCAGAAGCGCCGAGCTTGTCCATGATGAGCAAGGTCGCACCGATGCCAAAAAAGACGAGGGCAAGAAAACCGAGAGCGGCCATAGCGAGCCATTCAGCGCGTGCAAAAAAGGCTCCGATACCGAGACCAAGTCCAACCAAGCTAAAGATAATGCCGACAAAGAGATTTTTTGCGCGACCCTGAAAGGTATAAGACCAGCTTAGATTCATATGACAAATACAATAGCATAAGAAACCTTCTGTCCCCACGCTTGTGGGGGTTCAGACGCAGGGGTACGATAGAAGGATCTCAAGACGTATTTATCACTAGAATATTATTCGCTGGTGGACGTAATACGTTTTAAGTCGTGACCATGCTTTTAGACGCCATGACGGATGAGCAGCTCGTTCTTCAAACCTTGCAGCGCAAGGAGGCTTTTGGCGTGCTCGTGAGGCGGTATGATGAAAAGCTCATGCGTTATATTCGGCGCTTGGGCGTTTTTCGCCGTGAAGATGCTGAGGATGTTTTGCAAAATACGTTCATTAAAGCCTATCGTAATTTGAACGGTTTTGATGCCGGGTTGAAATTTTCGTCATGGATTTATCGTATTACCCATAACGAAGCCATGAGTTTCTTTCGTTCGCGTAAGGCGAGACCTGAGGGGTCCTTGGTCGGTGATGGCGAAGAGCTGCTCGGTATTTTGCCCTCGGTCCTCGATATTGAAGAGGAGGCGGGCAAATCGCTCGATAGCGAAGTCATTCGCAAGTCGCTCTATGCCATGGACGCAAAGTATCGCGACGTGCTCGTGCTTCGCTACTTTGAAGAGCGCGAATATACCGAAATCTCTGATATTTTGCAGGTGCCGGTGAGTACGGTTGGGACACTGATCTCTCGAGCAAAGAAAAAATTGAAAGACAACCTTGACCACGATCCACGCTAAGTATGAATACCTCTCACGAACCATCCTCTCAAAAAGACCAGATCGCCAACAAGGTGATCGATCTTATCGAGCAAGAGCATGTGACCCCGCGTCCACGCTGGCAGTTTGTGTTGAAAGAAAAAGCCTTGTGGTTCTTTGCGGTTTTGGCATTGGTATTGGCGGCAGCAGCTTCTGGCGTGATGGTATTTGCCATGGCAAATTCTGGTTTTGAACTGCATCGCGTGACGCATCCGGGGTTATTGCCATTCTTATTGGATGTCTTACCGTTGTTTTGGATGGCGATTTTTATTGTCGCCTTGTTTATCGCTTATGAAAACGTGCGTCATACGGGCAAGGGCTACCGCTATTCATTTGTCTTATTGATTGTAGGGGGTACGGTCATTGCCTTGGCCGGTGGTACCGCTGTGTATTTGTCGGGCTTAGGTTCGGAGGTTGATTATCGCTTCGGATCCCGTATCCCATTGCACCGCGCCACGGTAGAGCAGCAAAAAGCGCTATGGAATCAGCCAGAGCAGGGATTACTTGCTGGTGAAATCATCGAGATTAGCAAAGACTTCTCTCTCGTCACGATTAAGGCATTTGATGGTGCGACCTGGAAGGTAAATGGAGAAGATCTGCGTATTCGTGATTGCCAGGCGCTTATTCAATCAAAAGAAATCCGTTTTGTTGGGTTGCCGGTGAAGCGTTTGGAGGCAAATGGGGAGACTTCGGTCTTTCACGCTTGTTTTGCCATCCCATGGGAGGTGCGTGGGATGCCTATGCCTGGCCCAAGACCCGGGATGATTAGCGCAATGAAGCCAATAAAGCCGATGGACACCATCGACATGTCGAATCTTCCAGAAATTCTACGTGACACAAAATTCACCTCCGAGCGTAGTACTGATTGTAAGGGCGTTCGTCCTTACCAATTCCTCAAGACGCTTCGGAATGAAGAAGCGCTAACCCTCTAAACAGTTTATGAACAAACGAAAGACGCTTTATTCATTAGCGGTCATTATCCCGCTCTTTACCTTAATGGTGATTATCGCTCCGTTAGCTGGCGTTTCGGCGCATGGCTTTGGTAGCGGTTCAGCCAACCTTAGCCAAGAACAAAAAGATGTTCTTGAAAAAGCAAAGGCTCTTGCCAAAGAAGGAAAACAAGATGAAGCGAAAAAACTTCTTGAAGATGCTGGTATTGAATCCCCACGTCACCTAAAGCGAGGGATGAAAGAGCCAACCGCTGAGATGAAGGCACATCATGAAGCCGTCACAGCGGCAATCAAAGCCAATGACTTTGCCAAGTTCAAAGAATTAACGGCCGATAAGCCATTCGCAGGTGATATCGACGCGGAGGCATTCGCCAAGCTCGTAAAAGCTGAAGAGCTTCGCGCCGCCGGTGATGAAGCAGGGGCAAAAGAGTTGCTCAAAGACGTGATCAAACACGATATTGGCAAGCATCCAAAAGATAAAAAAGTCTTTAGACAGAAGATGAAACGCGGTGCCGATAAGCCTTGGAAGGTTGATCGCAGCACGTCCACCACGTCTGAATAAGAGCGCTGTTATAGGGGAATAGCGTTCAGTAAGGTTTGCCAAGCATGCAGTAAAAAACCGCCTTCGGCACGATCGTTCATGAACGACGTGCCTTCGGGCGGTTTTTCTGTTAGGCGAGAAATGCTTTTTCAAAGGCGGTGACGGCTTCTTGATAGCTCTCAGGACGTTCATCGGCTGCGTCATGCGAATAGCTCCAGTGCCATGAGAGCGTCTCTGGAGTTTTGAAGCCAAAGAAGTCTAGGACCTGCTTTTGTGTCCGTACAACGTTATCACCGTTCCAGTTTTGGCCGATGGCGATAATACCTGCATCGATTTCTTTCAACAGATTTTCTTCGCCAAGGGTTGAATGACGATTCTCGAGCCACGTCAGGCGCTCGATGAGTTTTTGATAGTAGGCATTCATTTGGCCCCAGCGAATCGATCCAAAAAACACGACGGCATCAGATTCTAGAAGAGGTTTACTGATTTGCCAAAGCTCGTCATCGGGGTTATTCACGCTTGCCCAGCAGCGATGGCACCCGCTTGGATTCTTTTCATCATCTTTAAGTGCTGCTTTCTTTTCACCACAAGTGTTGCCACGTTCAGTTGAGACATTGCCTTCGCAGGGGTAAATCTTTAATTTGGTCGCATCGATAATAGTGACGCGTTCATTGCCGACAAGTTCGGCAATGCGTTCAGCAAGTTTGGTGCTTTTTGGCTTCTCGCCGCCTTTTTCTCCAACCCAGCGGTTCGAGGTCGTTAAGAAGAGAATCCGCTTTTTGCCTTTGAGATGTTCAATGGTGGCATCCATCTTTAACCGGGGAGAAAAAGGGTTCATGCGTACAGGGTATCAGATCGAGGTTTACCCACGAAGCAACGGAGTGCTATCCTGTGGATATATGCGTAAAACTCTTGCCTTGTTGCTTACCGCGGCGCCACTTTTGACCATGGCACCTCAAGCGGCTTTTGCTGGTGCCTGTTTTGAAGATCCAATCTATGAACGTGCATGGACCGCTACCGTCACCACCGGCGCTCGCGTGCGCGATGTTGCGTGTATGGAGGGTTCAACCGTTTTAACGACGCTTGCTGTTGGTAGCAAGGTTGCGCTGATCGGCGAGACCGATGGTTGGTACAAGGTGAAGACGAGTGATGGCAAAATGGGTTGGGTTGGTCAGCAACTCGTGAGCGTTTCTCAAACGCCCTACACTGCCCCTACGACCGCACCAAAGCCAGAACCTAAACCAACCGAGCCAACGGTAAGTGCACCTGCAGCAACACGTTTACGTGGACGTATTTTGTTGCGTGTTGAGAAGAATGGTGAAGCTTGGTATGTCTCACCAGCCAATGGTGCGCGCTACTACATGAAAGACGGCGCGACAGCTTATCAGATGATGCGCTCATTTGGTCTTGGTATCACCGAGCAGGATTTTGTAAAGATGCAGGTCGGTAATGGTCCATTCATGGATAAGCTCAAAGGCAAGATCGTTTTGCGCGTACAAGCGCATGGCGAAGCGTATTATGTTCATCCAAGCGGTACGATGCATTATTTGAAAGATGGTGCCGCAGCTTATCAGGTGATGCGCGAGCTAAGCCTTGGCATTAAAGATTCAGACTTGCTCAAGATTTCAGAAGGAGCCATTCAGGTAAAATAAAAAACACCCCGACATCATGTCGGGGTGTTTTTTATTATGGGGCAATCAAGCGGACCTTTACCATGCCTTTGCCTTCTTGTGATTGTAAAGCAAGATAAGAATTGGCGAGCTCGACATCCATCGGGTTACCGGCAATCGCGAGATAGCCTTCGGACCATGGATGTTCAATAAGTTGAAGATACTGCGTTGCTTTGTTTTTGATACGTTCAATCGCGTCATGCAGGCTGATTTGCGGTGAAGCGACGAGTGAAAGATGGAGAGCTTGCGGATGCAAGGTGACATGCGTCACTTCAGTATCTGGATGTTCGTGATGCAATTGCATCAAAGCTTCTTTGAGACGCGTAGCCATTTCAGGCGAATGATTGAGCGTGCTGACATCCGCCGCAATAACAACGTGATAGCGAAGATCGAAAAGGGAGTTCGCGGTTTTACGCAATTCCCAAGACATTGGGATGGCACTCGTGATCACTGGTGCCTGTTGTGCGGGGATATGAATGGTTTCCGTTGGAGCCTGGGCAAAGTCCGGTGTCGAAGGCGCTGCGGCTGATTTGCGGCTGCGGATTTCGATACGAGGCAAGAACATGGCGACGACGATACCAACACCAACGATGATAGCGGCGACCACAAAGACTTCGCCCACTGATGAAGCAAAGGCTGTTGCGATAGCGTGATTGAAACCATCAAGGCTTGAAGTAAGCGCACCGCGCACTTGCTCAGGCGCTTGGCTAATCATGCCCGAGAGGCGTTCTTTGCCGTCCTTGGTCAAGAATTGCGTTAGAGCATTCATGTCGACGCCAGTCGGGGAGTTCTTTTCAAGCGCCGAGTAAATCGGATTCTTTTCGATGCCAGAAAGATTTTTCGCCATGCGATCATTCAAGACCGAGCCAAGAATCGCGGTACCAACCGTGCCACCGATAGAGCGAAACATTTGTACGCCTGCGGTAACGGTGCCAAGTTTTGAATGATCAAAAGCGCTTTGGGTAACGATGGTAAAAATCGGCATGGTAATACCAAGGCCGAAACCGGTAACCACCATATTCATTACGAGAATCGCTTGGGTTGTATCGACGTTCATGCGTGAAAGCAAGAACATACCACCGGCCGTAATCGCCATACCAAGTACCGCGAGAAACTTATAGCGGCCCGTACGTGAAACGATTTGTCCCGAGATGGCGCTAGCCGTAATAAGGCCGACCATGAGTGGCGTGAGAATCAAGCCAGAATAGGTTGCCGTAACCCCAATAACACCTTGAGCGAAGAGTGGGATATACATGATGGCGCCGAACATACCCATCGCCGACAAAAACACGCTCATTGCCGAAGCGGTAAAGACGCGGCTCTTGAAGAGTTCGAGGGGCAAGATTGGTTCTTTGGCATAATGCTCAATCGTGACAAAACATGCCGCCAAAAACGCTGAAGCACTAAAGAGGCCGAGGATTTCGCGTGAGTTCCAAGCATATTCACTACCGCCCCAAACAAGGCCAAGCAAAAGCGTACCAAGCGTACCGGCGAGCGTGAGCGCACCAGCATAGTCGATTGAACGTGATTTGGTATCTGGTTTGATTTTTGGAAGGGTGATGGCAAGCACGATAAGCGCCAAAATACCGACCGGGATATTCACATAGAATGTCCAACGCCAGCTGGCATTATCGGTAAGCCAACCACCGAGCAAAGGACCAATGATACTCGCGAGGCCAAAGACGCCGCCAATCATGCCTTGGTATTTGCCGCGTTCGCCTGGAGGAAAAATATCACCAATGATGGCAAACGAATTCACCATGATGGCACCACCACCAATACCCTGAATGGCACGGAAGAGGATAAGCTGGGTCATGTCCTGTGACATGCCTGAGAGCACTGAACCGATCAAGAAAATACTGACACCGAGCAGATAAAAGCCGCGGCGGCCAAAAAGGTCAGAGAGCTTGCCAAAAATCGGCACGGTAATGGTCGAGGCGAGCATATAGGCCGTAAAGACCCAGCTCAAGTGCTCAAAGCCGTTCAATTCTGAAACGACTTTCGGCATGGCTGTCGAAAGGATGGTTTGGTCGAGCGCAGAAAGTAGCATGGCGAGCATGACACCGCCCATGATGAAGATATTGCGGTTGGATTCGTTGATAGCCATAGTAGAAATATTGACGGCGCGACCGTATCATGGTATTGTTTTACTGTCAAACAGTTTGCATTGCTAACTAATATGCCGACAAGCCCAAAACGCGAACTTACCAAGCTAGCAGACTTGCTCTTGGTAACAGGCCGCGCCATCAAAGAATCGCCAACCGGCGCCAGCCAGGATCCATTGCCCATGGGTCATTTCAAGGTATTGCGCTTTATTGCCGAGCGGCAGTTGCCGTCCATGCGCGATGTCGCTGAAGAAATGCGCATCACGCCTCCAACGGCAACCGTGATGGTTGATGGCTTGATTGCCAAAAAGTTTGTTCGCCGCAGCGCTGATCGCAAAGATCGCCGTCGCATTCTTTTGCAAATCACTACGGCTGGTAAGGATATTCTCGCTGAGCAAGAAGCGTGTTTTAAAAAACGCGTCACGGGTGTGCTTTCTTGTTTGAATGCCGATGAGCGCAAGCAATTCGAAAGCATCCTCACCAAGATCGCGACCAGCGTTACCAAGAAATAATATGCAAATCAAAGAATTGGGACATGTCGTTCTCTACGTAACGAATCTTGAACGCTCGGCAAACTTCTATCGCGATACGCTTGGATTTCGCGAACTCGATCGTGGTAATGGATTTGCCGTGTATTCATCGGGGCGCACTCATCATGAGTTGCTTTTACTCGAGATCGGCGGAGAACCAAAAACCGCGCGCCATCCCGAGCCCGGTCTCTACCATATCGGATTCAAGATCGGTGATACTGACGATGAATTACGTGCGGCGCTTAAAGAGCTTACCGAAAAAGGTGTGACCATTGTTGGTTCGGCTGATCATCATGTGACACATAGCTTGTATATGCTCGATCCAGATGGTAACGAGCTTGAACTCTACATCGATGCCAATCACGATTGGAAAGACGACGTGAAGGCTGTGATGAAGCCAACAAAACCGCTCATGCTATGAGCGGTTTTGTTTTGCGTGTTTGAGATTGGCGATCAGAATAACGCTGATAATCACGAGCAAAAACCATGAGCTGATCTTGTGTAATGAGACCATGTTCCAGGTTATGTGTTGGTCGGGGTATTTCCAGGCGCCGAGATAGGTTGAGATGTTTTCGGCGATCCAGATAAAGAAGGCGATAAGCAAAAAAGACAAAACAAGAGGCATGCGTCTCATTTTATCGGTAACCGTGAACTCGACCCATGTTTTGCGATAGATAAGAAAGACCGCCAAAGCCAGCCACCAACGAATATCGTAGACAAAATGATTCGCAAAAAAATTAAGGTAGATGGCGATGCCAATAATGGTTGAAGCAAGATAGGGGACGGGCCCGGCGAGATTCAATTTCATGATGCGCCAGGCTTGGCTGATATAGCTGCCAACGGCGGCATACATAAATCCGCTATAAAGCGGGACGGTACCAATTTTGAAAAAACTCTCTTCAGGATATGACCATGACCCGACCGAGGGATGGGTTTTGAAGATCTCGAGGCAAAGTCCAAGCACATGAAAAAGCGCGATGGTTTTGATTTCGTCTTTTGTTTCGATCTTGGTCCAATAAAGCACGAGCTGAATGACTACCGAAGCAATAAAGAGAAAATCGTAACGTGAAAGGGGCCCAAGTGGCAGGTAGTTAGAAAGAAAAAGCAGGATAAAGAACGACCCGGCAAATACACAGGCGCGGGCTTGCTTGAGGCCGAAGATCCAGAGCTCGTGAAGGGCTGCCTTGAAAGTCATATGCCCAGTATAACGTATCAACCCTGCGCGGGTGACGGATCTTGACCTTTTGCCTGTTTTTGGCGGGCTACTATGCTACTATCTGCACATTCTATGGCCAAAAAACACAGCACTACGGCGCTTACCGCCGAACAAAAAGCGGCACAAGACGCACGCTTTGCCCAAGGGCATGAGTATGACTACGTGATTATCGGCAGTGGTAATTCGTCCTTGGTCGTGAGTTCGCTTTTGGCGAATAAAGGTTATAAAGTTTGTATTTTAGAAGCGCACGATATCCCGGGTGGCTATGTTCAGTCGTTTAAGATGGGGGATTTTTATTTCTGCGGCCAGGTGCACTATATTTGGGGCTGTGGTCCAGGTGGTAAGATTTATGAATTTTTGAAACGCATTGGTCTTGAAAAAGATATTACGTTTGAATTGATGGACCCAAAGGGCTATGACGTCATGTCAATGCCAGATGGTAAGCGCGTTGGGATCCCTTATGACTTCGGGAATCTCGTGAAAAATATCGAAGAAGCGTATCCAGGCCAGGGTGCGGCCGTGAAGAAATTCACCGACAAGATCATGGCGGTGCGCAAAGAGTTTGCGCATTTGCCAGCTCGCACGTGGACGATTAAGGACTACGCGACAACCTGGTACAAGGTCTTGAATTTGATCAAATACCAAAACGCTACCGTGCAAGATTTGTTTAACGAATGTGGTGTTGCTCGTGAGTCGCAAGATGTGTTGATGGCAGGCGCGGGTGACTTTATGGAGTGTGCTGAAAAACTCTCCTTCTTTGCTTTTGCTGGTTTATTTGGTGGCTATAATACGGGTTCGTATTATCCGACCAAGCATTTCAAATACTATGTCGATCGTTTAGTGCAATTCATCACCGACAAGCCGGGTTGCCATATCTATTATGAAACCCTGGTGACAAAGATCGTGACCAAGGACGGCAAAGTACAACACATTGAAACTAAGGACGGTAAAGTCTTTAAGGGGAAGAACTATATCTGTAATGCCGACCCTGCACTCGCCGCAAAACTTATTGAAGGCGAAGATTTGCCAGCCGAATACAAAAAGAAATTGGAGTACGAATATTCGCCATCGGGTTTAATTATCTATCTTGGCTTAAAAGATATTGATCTCACAAAGTTTGGATTTGGCAGCTTCAATATCTGGCACCAAGAGCAATGGGACATGAATAAGACCTGGAAGGACTTGCTCGGCGGCGATTTTTCAAAGCCATGGGTGTTTTTGTCGACGCCTACCTTGCATACCGATGCCCCGGGTACGACGCCAGAAGGAGGGAGTATTCTTGAAATCGAAACCCTCGTTGATTATCAAGAGATGAAAGACTTGATGGACAAATCGTATGTTGATTATTTGAAGCGTAAAAACGAAATCGCCGAAAAGCTTCTCGATATCGTTGAAGAAAAGTTTATCCCGAATTTACGCAAACATATTGCGGTCAAAGTTGTTGGTACTACCACGACCAACGAAGACTTTGTCATGGCGCCACGCGGTAATGCCTATGGTGCCGCGCTCTATCCGAAATACCTCAAAAAGCGTCTGTTTGGTACGACGCCATTCAGTAACTTCTTTTGGTGTAATGCGACGAGTGGTTGGGGCGGTGTCTACGGCACGACCAATACGGGTATGAAGCTCTATAGCCAACTCACAGGTGATAACTTCTACGACGATGTTACCGACGAACAGCTTATCGCTGAGTTGCCGAAGAACTATCCAAATCAGTTTTAATTCGCGCGGCTAAACGTTGGCCATAGCGCAGAGCGCCCTCCGTCCAGAGGGCGTTCATATAATCCCCGCAAAGATAGAGATGGTTCTTGCCTTGGTGATTTTTGAGATAATCGCGCACGAGTTTTTGATGGCCGGTAGCGAATTTTGGCATGGCATAGTCCCAACGCTGAAGATCGTGCAGTTCGAGTTGTGATGCAGACGTGAGCCAATCGGTTACGCGAACAAGTTCATCGCGCACAACGCGTGAGACTTCTTCATCGGATTTTTTCATGAGTTCAAGCGCAGCTGCTTCATGAAGCCAAATCGAAACGAGAGACGTATCGCCAATGGTACAGTCATCACCTTTCATGGCTTGATTTGAAATACTTGCGACAATCTCGCTTTCAACGAATGGCACCCAAGTCACACCACGTTTTGGGGCGAGATCTTTTTGAATTTTAAACGTGAGACTGATGGTGGCAGCGAATTTGCTTTGTTCGAGAACGTGCTTAGTCTCTGGGGTTGGATCCGTGATGAGCTTGAGGGCAATAGGTGCTGGCGCGGTCACGATCACGGCATCAAAGGTCTCGGATTCGCCTGATTCAAGTGTCACGGTATTACCCGTCACCGAGCGCACGGTTGTTGATGTTTTTACGTTAAGACGGTTCGCGAGTTGTTGCGGTAAGGCGATCATGCCGCCTTTGGTACGATGCAGATTCCACAATGGGCCATCGCGTTTGATCGAGTTCATGATGGCAAGAAATGGCGCGATACTGATTTCGTCAGAGCGATGAAATTGGTAGGCGCTGGTGAATCCATCAACATAGTAGATCGATGCTTCTTTACCAAGCTTGCGCTCGGCATAGTGCTTCGCATTCTCAATGTCGTGATCGGCGATCAGGTTAAAATCAAAAAGCTCATCGACTTTTTTCATCGTCAACGCGTGCCAACCCATGCGTAGCTTACTTAGCACGTTCACCCCTTCTCCAAGGGCGATGGTTTGGTGTTTTTTGATGAGGCCGTATTTATCAAATTGCATGCGGTCCCATTCGATGCCGAATTCTTTGCAATAGTCCTTCATGTGAAAATAGAGGTTGCAAAGATGGTCAGCGCCGATGTCGAAGTGAAATCCGTCTCCATGGATGCGTCCGCAGCGGCCGCCGGG
>CALMET010000004.1 GCA_937863195.1 uncultured bacterium | reverse complement strand
GAAGAACGGCCGTTTCAGTACCTTCGTTCACGTAGGTCTTGGTGATGTTCTCAACCTTAATCAAGGCCGACATAGTTATTTTTTTGCTGCGCCCTTTTCTTCAAAGCGCGAGTCTTCTGGAAGCTTGGCGTATTCTGCTGCCGTCGCTTCGCGTAAGATAAGGCGCTCGCCTTCGGCGACACCGCTCAAAATCTCGCTCTTGCTGTCATCAGCACGCAAACCAACTTCAACCGCGACATTCTCAATGGTTGCACCCTTGATGACACGCGCTTCACGCTTGCCGTCAGCATCACGTAACGCACGAGATGGCACAAAGGTCGCATTTGAGCGACTTGCCGTCGTAATCGTGAGATTAGCCGTCATACCAGGTTTTACGTCTTTTTCACCCACATCAATCGTTGCGTAGACTTTATAGTAGATAGCGTCTTGCACTTTTGTCTGATCAGCGTTCTCGCCAACGACCGTACCGATGAACTTCACGGCATCGCCGTATGCATCAAGGGTAATCTCAACCGACTGACCAGGCTCAACCAAGGTCACATCAGACTCTGGTACAAGCGCTTCGATCCCATATCCTTCGCTGCTCACCATGCGAATAACGGCTGCACTCTGATTTACCAATTCACCCGTCGTTGGGACAATGTCGGTGATTACACCGTCAGCCGGTGCAATAATCTGCGCGTCCGAAAGACGTTCAGATGCTTGAGCATAAGCGGTCTGCGCATCTAATACAGCGGCGCGAAGGCCTGCAACATCAACGGCACGAGGACCGGCTTTACGAGCATCGAGATTTGCTTGAGCAGAATTCAAAGCCGCTTGCTGAATCATCACGTTGGTCTCAGCCGTTTTTACCTTGTTTGCACGATTGCGATCAGCGATCGAGAGGTTTGCTTCAGCTTGCTTAAAGGCGGCTTCAAGCTGAGCTTTAGAGGTGGTGACACCGTAGGCCGCTGAACGATACCCCTCAACAGCACCAGCAACCGCACCGAGTTGTGCACTCACCGCAGAACGCTGACCATCAATACTTGAACGCTTTGCGGACAATGATGCTTCAGTCAGGTAGGTGTTTGTAATGGATGCATTCAAAACACGCTGTACCGAATCAAGATAGACTTGGACTTTTTCAATCGCATCTTGGGTTTTGTCACCAGCTTCGGTGAATGAGAGCGCAGGGTCAGTATCCTTCAACGCCGCGATCGAAGATTCAGCGAGCTTGAAAGCGACTTTTGCTGCTTCGTATTGATACTTTGCTGTTTCTTTTGCTGTGACATCTGAAAGACCGAGGACATTTTCATAATTATCGTTGGCAGCCGCATTATCGACACCGATTATCTCATCACCTGCCGTAAGACCAGAGCGCATCGAACCCAATGAAGCCTTCATGGCGCTTACAAGGCTCACGCGTGCTGTAATAACTGATTGGTCAGCCGATGCACCACCGCTATTAATGTCTGAAGCGGCTTTGTCGTAAGCGATTTGCGCGAGGCGAAACTCGTCCTCAACACTTTGTTTTGTGAGGGTGAGATCGACATTTGCTTTATCGAACGAAGCTTTTGCCTGATCAACGGATGCTTGTGCAACAGCAACGGTCTCTTTAGTTTCACCAGCAAGACGGGCATTTAAGTTTGCTTCTGAGATCGCCAACGCTGCACGAGCACGCTCGGCACTAAAACGAAGGTCGCGGGATTCAAGTTGAGCGAGAAGATCGCCGCGTTTTACCTTTTGACCAACTTTAACCGCGACGCGATCAAGGGTGCCCGAGCTTTTAAAACCGAGGCTCAAACGCAAGTCAGGCTTTACTTCACCCGTTACTTCAACGGTGCGAACGAGATCGCCTTTTTGGGCTTTTGCGGTTTCATAAAAGACGGAGTTGCTACCGCCGCGACCAAAGAAAAGCCAGCCGAAAAAGACGACAGCAAGAATGATATAGGTCCACTTGTTTTTCAACAGATTCTTCAAGAAGTTCATAGGGTTAGTTTACACGTTTTTCAAGGCAGAAGCGACACGGTCTGAAAAGGCCATCACCATTGATTGCAGCTGTGATGCAGGCAGGACAAGCAGAGGCCCATCACCATTTTGCATCAAGACCAAGCGGTCACCGGCTTTAAAGCCGAGTTTTGCGCGGATCTCTTTTGGGATGACGATCTGACCACGTTCACCCAAAACCGTGGCATTTATGAGTGCCTCGTCAGGATTAAAGGCGCAGATCTGGTTCTTTTTCGACGGTTTCTTCATACAAATAAGTATGAAAAGTATGATTAATATTCACCTTCTTGTCAAGCCTTGGTCTTGACCTGCCGCAGAGAAGCGCTATCGTCAACAGCATGTCTACCCCACTCGCTGATTTTGACTATCGTCTACCCCCAGAACGCATCGCTCAAACCTCGCTCGAACCTCGTGAATCCGCCAAGCTCTTGGTCTTAGACCGCTCTACCGGCATCACATCAGACAAACACATTGGTGATTTGCCTTTACTTATCAATAAAGGCGACTTACTTGTCTTTAATGACAGCAAGGTTTTTAAGGCTCGCTTAGAAGGTACTCTTGAGGACGGCTCTGCAGCGGAGTGTTTCTTATTGCATCCGCTTGAGGATGGGTATTGGGAGGCGCTCATCCATCCTGGTAAAAAGCTTAATCCCGGCACACGGATTCTTTTTGCTGAAGGTGCGAGCTGCGTCCTTAAAGAAAAAACCGAACAAGGTACAGCCATCGTTGACTTAGCTATGACAACAGACCAGGTTTTTGACTTGACTGACAGAATTGGGTCAGTGCCCGTGCCACCCTACGTTGAAAAAAACGAACGCAACCAAGCCGAGTACCAAACGGTCTATGCCAAAGAACGCGGATCGGTAGCCGCACCGACCGCAGGTTTTCATTTTACGCCAGCACTTTTAAAACAACTGAAAGAAAAAGGCGTTCAGCAAGCCTTTGTCACCCTTCATGTCGGGCTCGGTACGTTTAGACCGATCAAAACGACATCACTTGAAGCCCATCAGATGCATAGCGAATGGGGACGCGTCACAGAAGAAACAGCAAGACTTATTCATGAAACAAAAAAACGCCGCGGCAGAGTCATCGCCGTTGGCACTACAGCCACACGCGCGCTCGAATCTTGGGCCGGCCAAGGCAGCTCTTGGTCAGACTATACCGATCTCTTTATCACGCCTGGCTATAACTTTCGCGTTATCGATGGCTTGATGACAAATTTTCATTTACCAAAGTCAACCTTGATCGTCCTCGTCTCTGCATTCGCTGGACGCGAAAACGTGCTCGCGGCGTATAAGCACGCCATCGAGCACGACTATCGTTTTTATAGCTTTGGTGATGCGATGCTGATTCACTCGTCTTGAACAACACCATTGCCCCGCGCGCGCTCATCATCAGGTAACGACGCATCCAACGCAGGATGCGTCGTATTTATTGTTTCAAACGTACGACCGTCTATCGCTTCAACGGTTGATTCACCCAAGAGGTATGGCACGATCCCTTTCATGGCGAAGGTTGGTGTAAATTCGATTTCGATATTTGCGATACCATCGGTTTGAGCTGGCCATTCAGCGAGTCTCCAAATTAACTCTCTGTTTTCTTCGGTGATATCGCCGCCGATTGGCAGGGCGACATTACCCGTCCAACGAACACCTTGAGGCAGAGCTGCTTTTACAACGAGGTCTTTTGACTCATCAGAACGCGGAGCTAACTTCCATTGCAACCAATAACGCGTTGAGCGATCTACGATAGGCGGTAAAGGACCAACACCAAGCTGATCACCACTCGTCGCATAATAACGAATACTCCCACTGAGCGAGACGGGAGACGTGATATTGGCACGGACCCAATGACCAATTGCTGTTTTGTCACCAAATTTCCACGTCGGGATTACGGACCATTCTTCGGCTTTTACTGTACCGGAATATGGAATAACGATGGTTCTTTGACCGGTCGAGACAAGCTGACGCATCACTCCCCTTTCAAAAGCCGGATGAAAAACGAGAAGCTCGCCCGACTGCAGAGCGGTCACATCGATAGAAAGTGATTTACCATCGGCTAATAGACGATCTACCGTAATCGCCTGTGTTAAAACTTCATCCCAAATAAACTTTTGCGTAAGTACTGGTGTCGCATGCGCCTGCAAACCAATCTCGGTATTTGATGATGACGGCGCAAAAAAGACGATGCGCTCTTCATTTGAAGCGAGCCCGGTCAGTGATTCGCCATTTACCCAATACCCATCTGAAGAGGTTAGCCGCAATCCTTCAATCGGCATGGTGGTGCCGCTTTTGATGATAAATGGCATCACTGTACCCCGCGTCAAAAGTCCCGCATCTACGATCGGCGTCAATTCAACGGCACTCCCTTCGATGGCGCGCGTTTCGGTACCCGCAAGAATCCCCTGATCGTAGAAAACCCTAAATCGCAAGGCAATATCGCCTTCTGGCGCATAAAATCTCGCCACGATGCGCGAAGTCATCGTCTCGCCTTTTTTCATTGAGCCTAAGTTCACAAAACCGTCTTGGTCGATGCTTCGGTCTGATGCCAAGATCGTTGTCCCTGCTGGGATCTCCCACTGCAATCTCACGTTTTGCTGTGGACGTTCACCGTCCCAGGTCACACTTGCTTCAATGGCGGATGGTTCAAGTGATCGTAACGGATTCGCCTGAACACGTACCTTCCAAAGCTGTGCATGCGGAGCCGGCTGCAACCAAACAGCGAGTCCACCAATCGCAAACGCCAACACAACCGCCACGAGTGAGAGATCAAAGGCAAATGCTCGCTCGGGTTTCGCGACACGATTAAGATAGCGTGTCACATAGAGATGGCGCACATATGATGTCAGCGCGCGTGCCGGCGTGAGCGCTACCGTTGAGGCATGTGTCGCAAGATCGTTGCGCGTTGGGAGTCGTTTCATAAAATCAAAATGGCGATGAAGGGACGAGTAATTCTGCTTTGCCATCACCATCCAAATCTGCCGCACGGATTTGGACACCGTCTTTTACCGGAGCATTACCGATAACCACCTCAGACACGCGCTGCTGTTTAGCATCAAATAACCGAACACTTGGTGGCAGACCTGGTCCTGAACCTACGAGCAACTCTGCTTTACCGTCGGCTTCAATATCACCCAAGGCGATAAACGCCCCAGCGCGCTGTGCGGCAGGATAGGCAAAAAAACTTCCGCGCCAATCTTTGCCGTCGGTCTTATAACTGCGGATATGCGGACCTCCGCCAAAACCAGCAGCGACCACAATCTCACGCAAACCATCACCATCCCAATCACCAAGGGCAATCGAAGCACCTCCTTTAAAACTGCGGCTATAGGGATACCAGGCAAAACGCTCTTTTGCGTCAATATCAAAAACCTTCACTTGTGGCACGGCACCCGATGCTTGCACGACCGCGATTTCATGCGGAGTATCTCGGTCCATCTGACCCACGACAAAGTTGAGATTGCCAGTAAAACCACGATAGGGCGTGAACTCTCGTTTTGTGCCGTTGGCGAGTTGCAAAAAGACTTTACCTTTTGAGGTGTAGACCAAATCACGTTTACCGTCACTATCTACATCGGTGATGATATATGGCGATCCACCTGGCACACGTGCATCGTCGGCAAAAAAACCATTACGTTTCTTTTTACCGGCATTATCGAGCACTTGATAAAATTGGCCGTCGGTCACAATGGCATCGTTCACCGCTAAACCATCATCACCACGCTTTAACAAAATGACGCCATCTTCGGGTGGGACGGAAATCGTGCGGACGACTTGGCCGTTATTGATATTACGATCTTGATTGCCGTTGATGCGTTCATACGAACCCGGCAACGTGATAGTGACAGCTTTTTTGGTAGGATTTACAGCGACGTATCCCGTCGTATATTCACGTACCCAAATACCCTGCTTGCTTTCGGCGGCTTTTGCTGGCGCACCGATGGATGCCTCGTATTCGTCATACCACCAGGTACGATGATGATTTGCCGCGCCAGCATCAAAAGAAAAGTGAGCACCCGCAACTAATGCCGACGACAAACCATAGCGCATTAAACGATAGTCGTTTGGACGTTCTTTATCTTTTGTATTGGTATTAAACGCAGAAATCACAGGTTGCTTGTTTTTCTGTATCACCTCGCGCATCTGCTGAAATGGCACCGCCCATCCATACTGTGGAAAGTTTTCAAATAAAATACCGTTTGCCGTGTCGGCAAAATCTAAGGAGCTATTTACCATCACGATCTTTGAAGGACCAATGGCTTGCTTTACGTTTTCGATCAGCTTGCGCATGCCTTTTTTATATTCAGCATCGACGGTTTGCGAGCTATCTGCTTTGCCGTCACGATCAATATCTAAACCGGCGCCAAATTTTGAAGTGACTTCGCTATAGCTCCCATCCAAAAAGACTCCGTCCCAAACACCCGTACTCATTAGCTCATCACGAATAAAAGGACCCAAGAACGTGTTCCAGCGTTTGCCGTTCACGAGCGGACTTTTATCTGATGCATTCATCAGCCATGCTCCAGGCCACCAGCTAATGCGAGAAACGCCAGGTCGACCTAAAAACCATGATTCAGAAATACTCTCTGCGAGTTTTTGACCTGGCGAGCCACGACCGACGCGATAGCGCGCGTCAGCGATCTCACCTGAGCTCACATACGCAAGGAGCTTGATATTTGGATTTATTCGACGAATCTGCGCGATACGCTCAGGAAAGTGATACGTTTCATCCATGTCGAGAACAACAATATCCCAACGCGCTAGCATCTTGGCATCTTCTTCGGTGATTTTGTAGCCAAAAAAGAGATTCATCACCGGAGCCGTCACGCCATTCGTATCTGCGGCTTTAGCGGGTGCCGAAAAACTCCAAGCAGTGCATTGCATGAAGATCAGCATCCCCACCAAGAGTCGTCTCATAACGTCGTAAAACCTATGTAACTTTAATCGATTGGTCAACCTTTTGCGCCAGCATCCCTATAGGCTTCAACGATATGCATAGCGTGCTGGTCCCAGCGATGACGTGCCTGTATTTTGTCGCGACCCGCGCGTCCCATCGCATCCCGAACTTCTTGTGGTGTCGCCATGAAGCGATGCAGTACCCTTGTCCAGTCTTCTGTATCGCCAGGCTTAACCAAAAATCCTTCTTTGCCTTCTTCGATAAGCTCTGGATTACCGCCTACCCGCGTCACGAGACAAGGCAGACCACTCGCCATCGCTTCAAGGATGGAGCCGCTACAATTTTCATACACAATGGTCGGCAATACGAGGGCCTCGGCACGATGACGGATAGCAACGAGCTCATCTGGCGAGACAAAGCCTAAAAATTCAATATGCTTAGCTCCATGTTTTTCGACAATGGCGCGCAATTCGGCTTCTTGTGGACCACGCCCAGCGATCTTTACCGGCAAGGACGGAAACAGACATGCCGCCTCAAGAAAAGAGACGAGCCCCTTCTCTTCTGATAAACGCCCGATATAGAGCACGTACCCCCCACCACGCACAGCGGGCTCAGCGATCTCGTCGG
This sequence comes from uncultured bacterium, assembly GCA_937863195.1. The sequence continues at coordinate 1,323 of CALMET010000004.1, read as the reverse complement.
TTGGATTGCGAGCTAGACGCATTTTACCAGAAGGCTCTCCCCAGTCGATCATTTTTTCTTTCATGAACTGCGAAGGGCAGAGAAAGATTGATACCGTACGCTCATAGGACTGAACCGTTTTTGTCATCACCATTTCAGCGGCCGCCAGAATATTTGGCGCCATCGATTGTGAGAGACATTTGTTTTTAATCGCTTCTTGATAATTACCTCCCTTGCAGCGTTCACAGGCAGAGCCTTGCGTAAACATCTTATAGTTAGGACAGGCGAGCTTATAATCATGCAGGGTTTGCACGCACGCAATATTTCGCTTACGGATTTCGGCCAATATCGAGGTCGAGAGATGATGATAGATATTGTGCAGGTGAACGACGTCTGGCTTTAATTCATCAAGCATCCCACCAAATGCTTTTTGTGCCTCTAGATTCCAGAGATAGTTGGTGGCGATTTTTGCCTGCGTCAGCAAGTCTTCGCGCTTGCTCAAATCAAAACGCTTCACAAAAAAGCGCTCATCTTTGCTTGGTAAGTTTTTAATGCTTTGCGTTGAGAAGGCATGTACCTCGTGACCCATCGCTTCTTGAAAACGCATAAGGCCATGCATGTAGACTTCGGCCCCGCCATTAAAATCAAAAAATTTGTTTACATGGAGAATGTTCATAAAGACAAGTAGATCTGTTGGTAGGCCTTCGCGACAGACTGAATACTGAACCGCTCACGCACCACGTTAGCCGCAAGGTCGGCACGGTCGAGTGCCTCCGTATACTGCGATAGCGACTGATGAATGGCGCGAGAAAGACTCTCGCTATCACCTGGCGGCACCAAGACCATTGACCGCCGATCAAATACTTCGCGAATGGCTGGCAAGTCACTGGCAATCGCCGGCAATCGAGAAGCAGCTGCTTCAAGCAATGCGATACCCTGCCCCTCATGCCAAGAAGGCATACAGAAAAGATCAGCTGTCGTTAAGAAATAGGACGGATCGTTAACCGCGCCAACCCAGCGGATGCGCGGCGCAATACCAAGACGCTCACTTTGACGCTGCAGTGATAATCGCAAAGGACCATCACCAACGACGGTCAAAAACCAAGGGCGATGCAATAACGCTAAGGCATCAAGCAATACTTCGTGGCCTTTTTCTTGAGACAATCGTCCAACAATCACGAGCTTTGGGATATCTCCTGCTTGATGGCGCTCGCGCTGTTCAAAGCGTTCAATACGGATACCGACAGGCACAACATGAAGACGCTGCTCAGAAATGCCGTATCTCCAGATCACCATATCACGAACGGACTGAGAGATTGCCACAACAACTCTCGCGGATCGATA
>CALMET010000003.1 GCA_937863195.1 uncultured bacterium | reverse complement strand
ATGCTTGAACGATTGGATCGCGAAGGATTTTGGCTCAGTCTCTGGCTGGGCGCATCGGCACTCATGGTGACGCTCTGGCCTGACCAAGCCGCGAGCCTTTCGATGTGTTTTACGAGTATTTTGCTTGTTGCTTATTCTGCGGGTAAGCGGCTTTTGCCTGCGAGCAGCCAAACCGTAGGCATGATAGTGACAGCAGGGAGCGTCTTAGGCATGCAAAGCCTTTTACTAACGGTCTGTTACTACGCCTCTATCCCTCTCGGACATCGCCTCCTCTCATGGGCAACCCTCGTGGCCTGCGGCATCGTGGCGATGATTGCTAGCCTTAGACAAGATATCGACACGGCCGCACCGGCGCCTCGCGTCTCACAAAAATCCTGGTTCGTGGGTATGGCGGGGGTAGGTGTCACCACCGTCATTGCAAGCTTCGTGCTTCGCAATGCACTCGCGCATGCGACCGAAGCGGCGATACGTAGCCCTTGGCCCTATCTACATCCGTTGATCCCGCTTTGTATCGGCATCCTCTTTTTATTACCCGTGATTTTGTCAGCCTTTACCAATCGCCACCGATTTTTGGCACCTATCGCCTTTACCGCTGTTCTCGTCACAAGCCTCCTCGCTTCACTTGTCTATCAGCAAGGCTTTGGATTTGATGGTTTTTTGCATCGTGAAAGTGCGCAACTCTTATTTGAACAAGGCATATTAGAACCAAAACCTTATTACTATATCGGCCAATACGTGTTGACGGTTTGGGCTGCGCAAACCTTCGATTTGCCGGTTCATACCATCGATCGTTATCTTCTGTCTGCACTCGTTCTCTTTTTTATCGCGGCATTTGTCGCACATCGACGACAACGCCTATTTGCTCAAGACGCACTGCTCTTTCTCTTTATCCCTTTAAGCTGGTTGGCGGCAACAACACCCCAATCTCTCGCCTATCTTTTTGGATTAGCAGCCGTCTTACTGCATCCGCGTCACACCGAAGAAACCCATTCGTATTTGCCCGCATGGATCTTTGCCTTTTGGTCGCTCGCGACTCATCCACTCGCTGGACTCCCCTTCGCTGCTGTTGTCGCGGGCATGACCATCATTCATAAAAAACCGCATCTTTGGCGATCATGGATGAGTTGGTTCTTAGGCGCACTCGCTGCTTTTGCCGTACCTGCCGCCTTCTTTGTGTTTAGCGCTATTGGTAAACAAGCGATTATTTGGGACTTCGCCAAGCTTCTCGATGTCTCGGCATTACTCGATATGATAAAGGGGCTTTTTGGTACACGCGTGAATGCGTCGCTTTGGCCTGATTGGGTAGATCTCGTTGCATTCGTCTTGCCCCTCACAACCTTTGTGCTCGCCATTTTTGGGAGTCGAGACAAAGAACAACCAGAAGAACAAAAACACCTTTTGCTACTCACCGCCTCAGGCATCATGCTTTTTGTGGCTGGTTACCTCATGCGTACGGTTGGCGAATTCTCATTCTTGATCGCCTATGAGCGCGGTAACTATGCCGACCGTCTCTTTGCCATCAGTCTCTTTTTGCTTGCCTTGCCAGCCGCCAAAGGCCTCTCTATCTGCATCAAAAAACCTCGCCCGGCGTTATTACAAGGAGCTCTTCTCTCGCTCCTTATTCTTTGGCAATCTGCGCATGTGTATGCCGCTTTTCCTCGCCACGATGCGGGGGCTATTAGCCATGGTTGGAGTGTAGGCGCCGCTGATAAAGAAGCCGTGCTTTGGATTGATCGTGATGCGAATGGGCTCGATTACACCGTCCTCGCCAACCAAAGCATGAGCGCCGCCGCCGTCGAGTCGCTCGGATTCAAACGGTATGCTGACGATGTCTTTTTCTACCCAATCCCAACCGGGGGCGAACTCTATCAACTATTCTTACGCGCCTCGGCAGCAAATCCATCTATTGATCTGATCAAAGAAGCAGGACAATTAAGCAAAGCAAAACGCGTCTATGTCGCCATCCATCGTTATTGGTGGGACGCAGAACGCGTTCGCGGACAATTAAAAGATTTGGCAGATAATGAAGAAACGATGAAAGACGGCGAGATTACGATTTATCGTTTTGATCTTGAATAACGTTTTCGAGTATTGAAACAAAGGTTTCAGAATACGCGACAAAACTTCTCGCGCGTGCGAGCTCATACATCTGTAGCGCCTGGGCACCATAATAGCCTGCGTCTTTATGAGCATCGATCGCCTCTAGCCATGCTTGCTCATCCCATGGCGCACATAAGCGTCCAGCACCACCAAGTGTCTCGCGAATACCTCCGATATCAGAAGCGATCACAGGCAAGCCCACCGAAGCTGCTTCGAGAATCACCGTGGGTTGATTCTCGACAATGGTCGACGGGACAATGAGGACATCAGCGTCCTTCATCATCTGAATCACCTCTTCAGGCCCACTATTTGGCACAAAAACAACCGAACTCTCTTGTGAGAATACTGGTTGACGACCTAGCGGATACGTAGCTGTAACGACGATTTCTTGTGCGTGAGTGGCCAACCATTCGGCCATTGCTAACCCTTTTTCTGCCGTAGCACCGATAAGCAAAACCGTAAGTGGCGCACGTGGTGATCGCAAAACAAACTCTTCTGCTGGCGCGGGATTCGGTAAGATCACCACATCACTCAAGGTGAAAAGAGATCGGCGCTGATGTTCAGCAAAAAGCCATTCTGTCGGACTCATTACAAGGTCTGGATTACCAAGCACTAAACGGCGCAATCCTCCCCAAATCTGTTGCCACCAGGTAAACGCGGTTGCGTCGCGCAGACGACCTGACGGTTCAAAGAGCTGAACATCATGCAAAACATGCGCCCAATAAGCCCCGGTTTTATTGATAACGGCTTGGGGTGTTCCAAATCCACAACCAGTGAGATTATGGGTCAAAATGAGATCAGGTTGCCAAACCACTAATTCACGAACAACGCTCGATCGCGGCAACAAATCTCGAAAATGATAAAACAACCGCATGAGTAAGGGCTTATCAAACCATTCGATAGGCGGACAAAAAACACGCACCTCATGACCCGCCTCGCGCAAGATTTGCTCATGCCACGAAGCGATGCGCCCTCCCCCGCCACGCATTACTGGAGGAAACGCGTTTGTGAGCAATGCTATTCGCATACTTCGCGATACAACTTCATTAAAGCTGACGTATGAGCTTCATAACCATACTGTTCAGCATGAACACGCGCTGCCGCCGCATACAGTGCACGCTTTTGCGGATGCGCTAAAAGATCCGTTAATGCGCCTGCAAGTGCCTCAACATTCTGTGGAGGGACAAGAATCCCCGTCTCATCATGTCGCACCACCGTACGGACGCCAGGCAAATCAGAGGCGACGACTGGCAATCCGCAGGCCTGTGCCTCAAGCGCTACAAGACCAAATGCCTCTGCCTGACTTGTGGACGGAAAAGCAAAAACATCCGCCGAACGATAGAGCGGCACCAATTCATCGGCGCTGACACGTCCCATAAAATGCACACGCGATGCAATCCCTTTTGCTCTGGCCTCTTCTTCAAAATCTGATTTTTTATCACCGTCACCCACGATAACAAGATGCGTAGACGGATCGAGTTTTGTAAACGCTTCAAACAATACTGATAAGCCCTTGAAGGCATGCGCTGAATCGAGTCCACCAACAAATAAAATCGTCGGATCTTGTTCAGCGATCATTAATCGAGCGCGCTCATCAGGCCCCGGTGAAAATCTTACCGTATCAATACCAAACGGCAATTCTTGAAAACGATCTGGATCTTCGCGAAAGAATCTCGCCACCGAAGCATTGCGCGCATAATCAAATGAGGACACAAGTATACGTCTACCCAATCGCAAGATGCTGTTCTGAAGAAAAAAACGATGCAGAGCAAAGATCCAACCTCGAACGGATTTTTCAGCCATCGCATCCATGTGATACGTGATCACAATGGGTGGCAAATCAATCCCGGCAAAAAGCAGTTGCTCGGTGAATCCGTAATAGGGGTAATGCAAGTGAATCACGTCTGCCGTTTTGGCGAGCTCGCACCATCCTTCAAGCAAAGAGGCATTACCAAAACGCCACGCCGTCGGTAAACGATGAACGAATGAACGATCATAATCTGCCAAGGCATTTTCTGCATGGTGGCCAGAAGGCAATTCTGGAGCGATGAGACGCGCATCGATGCCATGGGCGCGCAGACCCGTCACTTCACGAAGAGCGACTTGTCCAATACCGCCGATTTCAGGCGGCGCCACGCAGGCGATGTGCATAACACGCATAAGACTACTCTACTCTTTTGACTCAAGATCGCGAAGGGCGTCAGCGCGTACCATATCTGTAAGTTTGCGCTCAAGGCGATCGATGGCCAAAAAGGCTTGAAACAACAAGATACACACCAAAGCCAAAACCAAATAGGTAATGACATCGACGCCACGACCAACACCAACGAGACGCGCCAAGCGGCTCGCGACTTCAGGCAACCAAACGACAATAACACCTGCAATCCATAATACCGACCAACTCAGCGATTCGATGCGGCTCAATACACCTTGCGAAGCGCGACGCCACACCAAGGCAAAACCCGCGATAGCAATAAGCGTTAATAAAAATTGGATGATCATAGGTTAGCGTTGAAAGGCGCCGAGAATAAGTTGCCACACAATTTTAAAGGCATCCGTCGCCTTTTGACCTTTGGCGAGCGTCTCTTCGGTATACCGTACCGTTGTTGGGATTTCTTTCCACGCTAGATCGGACCGCGTTACAAGGCGTAAGATTTCTGAACAATGCGCCATACGGTCTTGGCGAAAATCAACCCGCTGCGCCGCCTTTGCCGACAGTGCGCGATAGCCGCTTTGCGGATCGGTGACACGAGAAGAAATCCCGAGTGCTAACCGATTGAACGTCTTTGCGAGTCCTAAAAGATACTTGCGATGCGCTGGCATCCCAACAGCTTCAGCACCCAAAAAACGTGAACCGAAAACGACATCACTACCAGCCTCAATCTCTTTCACGAGCGCTGGGATCGTTGCTGGATCATGCTGACCATCAGCATCCAAATGAACGACAATATCGGCACCTAACTTCAAGGCAGCCTCAGTACCAGTGCGTAGCGCCGCGCCCTGACCGCGATTTACCGCATGACGAAAAACCTTGGCCCCAGCCGCTCTTGCGGTCTTTGTGGTGATATCGGTTGAACCATCATCCACAACAACCACCTCATCAACAAAAGCCTTCACGTCAGTGATAACGCGGGCAATACGAGAACCTTCATAATAGGCCGGGATCACGGCAACCGTTTTCATAGAAATACCTTACCTGAAAGCAAAATCCTGCACCAGAGAGGGTGCAGGATCAGGCTCAGATGCCGCGTGCTCGGCAGGTTGTCGCTTCTTCTAGCCGAAGCACCGGCCCAAGAGGGCCCGCGACGGCGTCCAGGGTCGCAGCAGGGATGCTGTACACGTTTTTCAGCTCATACCCCATCGCCTGAAAGGTATTCCAGTTAAAAATGGGACGTCTTCGGCCATTTGAGACCACATAGATCGCGGGCGCATCACGCGCTTTGACGAGCGACCCTTCTTGCAAGCGCGCCACCCCAATAAGCGGATGGTTGCGCTGCAAAATACTCCACTCAGAAGTATCGAACCAACCAATTTGATCGGCGACATACCCATGCGACAATAATGCCTCCCAAGAGACAAACGTATCGCGATGGTAGCCACCCTGTTGATCGCCATAGAACAGCGACACCGCTGGATCACTTTGGCTGCGTCCAATAAAAGGCCTACGTCCAGGCTGATCCGAAAATCTCGCACGGTATACCGACAAGGCGAGATAGCAGTTCACCTGCTCAAACTCTGCCGGTATCGCACGCTGCACATAACCTTCGCGGTCGGCAGTGAGCCGATCAATCTGGAGTAGGGTCGAACCATTTGGCGCGATGACAAAACCCTGGCCATCAGGTTGAACAAGATAGGTGCCTGCAGGATGCGAACCAATGAGCTGCTGTGCATTTGCGAGCTGCCGCAAGAATCCAACCGGTTCAGCAAAATACCCTCGTCTCGATGTCGGCGAATCGTATCCGCGCAACCAGTACCGGCCATCGCTTTGCTGAGCATCTGCAGCGGACTGCAAACGAATGCCTATATGCAGATGCTCAGCGCCATCACCGTTATGCGCATCGGATTGCACATAACCGATCGTGTCATTCGGTGATACCGACATATTCACTCGCCACGGTAACGCAGCACCGTTCGGTGTTGCCGACGTTCGCAAATGCCCATAAAGCGACAAGAACGTCGTGACCATCACACGAACACCGTCGCCGTTCGTGATAGATACCGCGCGGTTCAATCGATGCTCGATCGCCACCACGAGGCTGCCATACCCTGTCGCCGGGCCATAGTAGACGATGCGTCCACACATGATCGGTTTAATGGCCGTACCCTCGGGATAGAGAATGTCCCGGCCAAGATGCGCTCCAGGACCACCGCTAACGAGAAAGCTTCGCCCCGCATAGAGCCGCGCAAAATCAACCTCACTTGTCGGATAACGCGTCACTCCCCCGCATTCAGCCACCAAGGCTTCATTATCGGCAAAGTAATCGCTCTGCACTTCTTGCGTGTCGTGGGCTTCGCAGCCAACGCACATAACCAAAAGCGTATACCAGAACATAAACCACATTTTCATGACCAGTCTTCTCCTTTATGCGACGAACTCCGCCGCACCCTTTAACTCCGTTCAATAAAAAAAGAAGGCTGTCAAGCCTACTTATCCCTCCCTGCGCTTCGCTGGGGTATCCCTTTTCACTTCGTGAAAGGGGAGTTTATGGATTTATTCTTTTTTTTACTATCCATATCCCCTTTTTCACGAAGTGAAAGAGGTGCCGAGCACAGCGAAGGCGGAGAAAGTTATCCGAGCGGTTGAAAACCGAGTAACGATTTGTGAGAGATGGTGTAATCAATCGAGCGCTTTAAGCCATCATCGAGAGTGACGAGCGGGATCCAGTCCATAGTATCGCGGGCTTTGCTAAGCTCTGGCAAACCAAGCTCAGACATAAACAACAGTGAGCCACTGAATTTAATCGTCGACGTAGAGCCGGTCATCTGCAAGATACGCGTCGCGACATCTACTAATGGGATATCGATATCACTGCCAAAATTTATCGGGCCCGGATCTTGGGCGAGATTCATGAGCTTGGTCATGCCGTCGACCAAATCACCGACATACATAAGCGAGGTTCTAAACGTCTCGTCACCAAAGATCTCAAGATCTTTGCCCTCGAGAGCATTCGTAATGAAATCCGGGATCATCTGGCCATCGTACAATGGCATGCGCGGGCCATAGGTTCTAAACATACGGGCAATACGCACATCTATACCATGCACTTGATGGTAGGTGGCGCAAATCGTCTCAGCCCAACGTTTGCCCTCGTCATAACACGCGCGCGGCGACAATAAATCATTCACGCCATTTTCTGTCTCGACAAAACGATGGCCGTCGGCAGGGCGCGGGCCATAAATCACGGACGAAGATGCATGAACAACGCGAGACTTATAACGCAAAGCCAAATCAAGCGCCTGACGGACACCTACTGAATTCGCATAGAGCGTCTGCATGCGGTATTGTTCAAACTTTTTTGGACTTGTTGGACAAGCAAGATGATAAATCTCTTGGATGCCCTGAAACTTAATTCTGAAACGGGCTAATTCAGGATACGCCTCAGGATCAAATGCCTGAGTGACATCGTGGCGGATAAACTCAAAAGACGGATGACGCAAAAGATGGTCAATATTTTGTTCTTGGCCGGTCACAAAATTATCTAAACAAATGACATTCGCCCCTTGCTCGAGCAACTCTTCGCAGAGATGCGACCCGATAAAACCGGCGCCGCCGGTGACGAGAACGTTTTTTTTATCAAAAATGACTTCAGACATAGTGGTTAGGAGAACATGGTTCGTTGTTGGCGACGTGAACGGGCATCTTCGACCATTCGACGCACGCCGTCCTCAAGACGAACGAGCGGGATCCAAGAGAGTAATTGTTTCGCCTTAGACAGGT
>CALMET010000002.1 GCA_937863195.1 uncultured bacterium | reverse complement strand
AAATATACTTGGTAGGTTTCTCGTTTAACGTGTTCATCGAGAGCTTCGCCTTTATAGATTTTTATCGCGAGAAATTCTGAGAGTCGAGCGTCCATGTCCACAAGACGAAACTGCTGGTCTGTAGTAAAATGGTACGAAGAAAGCATATCGCGTCTAGTTTACCATGGCTCTTTCATTTCAACATAATCGCTCTGAACGCAAGCACCGCCGCAATGCCGTGCGTGTTTTAAAGATCATTGAAGAACGCCAAGATGAAAGCGCACTAACGCCTCTCGAACATCTTAACGGGCGATTACCGACCTTGCTCTCGGGTGACATTGTCGTGATACGTCATAAAAAAGGCAGTCTAGCCCGCAAGATTCTGCGCGTGATCACCAGCAGCTATTGGGACCATACCGCCATGGTGATGTATCGCAAAAATCAAGCGCGCGGTTATTCGGCAAACGTTATTCTCGAATCGCTCAAAGGTGGTTGGACGAAACCCTACTATTTTGGCGCAGAGTTGCACCGTTTAGATAAGTACCTCAACCAGCCTGAGAGATTTGATATTGGCATCAAACGATTTACTTGGCTAGACAAGACCTTGCGTCAACGCGTACGTGCTTTTGCATTAGCCTATGTCGATACGCCCTACTATCCGTATTGGTCGTGGAAGTTTGTATTTGGGTTGTTTTCTCCGACGATCCGCAAACGTATTGTAGCAACGCAGCGATACACATGTTCGGCGTTAATCCAAAAAGCCTATTACGAAGCGGTCGATCTTAAAGACCGCCAACGTATTTTGTTTCGTAAGCTAGATTATATGCCGATTCAGTTGCTCGATATCACCTCGCCCGCTGACATCGCCAATAGCACATCGTGCGAGTGGATCTATAATCAGCACTGATATGAAGACGCTTTATCCAACGATCCAAGAAGCGATGCAGCACCTAGAGGTAGGTGACATTGTTTTGATGCGTTCGCGCAAGCGTAGCCTTTTTCGACGTGCCATCCGCGAGCTGAGCCAAAGCTACTGGACACATGCGGCACTTGTTTTCGAAACCGTTAAAATTGGTAACATGGTTGTTTCTGTCTCTATTGTTGAAGCGAATGAAACCATCGAAGTTCACCGTCTTGAAACCTATGTTGCCAATGGTGAATACGATCTTGGTATCAAGCGCTTGCCTGGGCTGACCGAGATCGATCGTGACCGTATTCGCGGATTCTTTTTGGATGCGCTTGATATTCCGTATGACTATACCTATATCTTCGCTATCATGATTGCTCGTGTTTTTAGTTTGTTTTTGGGTACGAGTGCCTATCGTTGGTTTGTGAATCGATTCAGTCATCAAAATTCGTATATTTGTACCACGTTTACTCAACGCGCACTGTATCTTGCATCAGCGCCACATCGAAGAAGGGCGTCATTGTTTAACGCCCATCCTGAGCTGAATTTTGTGGAGCAAATGTACTTAGTGAATCCGCAAACGATTTCAACCAGCAAAAATACCGTTTGGGTTTTTAATCCTCACGAATAAGCTAGGAGTGGTGAGAATTGAGTTTGAAAAGCGGGTTGCAATCGGCGGCTTTTTGTCTGATGGTAAACGCGAAGCTGAGTCTACTGGCTAAAGAGTCATCTTTTTTAAAGGTTGGCACAATCGAGATAGAAACATGGTGTTTGGTGCCGTGTACGATAATGGTCGCAACATGGTTTTCGATGGTTTCACCGCGATAGGCGAGCAAGACATCTTTTAAAAACGAGCGCATGCATTCTTTGCTTAGCCAGGCATCAAAAGGTTGACCGAGTAAGGATTTTTGCGAAACGTCGAGTAATTCGCAAAGCGCAGGCGAGATATCAACAATAAACATCTTCTCATCTGTGGTAAGATGCAACGAGTTCTTCATGTTGCCATGATATCATTTCTCATTAAAAAGCGACAAGAATTCAGTGACGCACAAAAAGCAAAGCGCGTCGCAAAAAAACTTGCCAATACCCGCCACAGGCTCTCGTCCACGACACCGCTCGAAGCCATTAACGGAAAGCTACCAAAACTACTCACCGGAGATATCATTTTGATTCGCAAGAAAAAAGGCGGCATCGGCCGTACAATCTTCAGAATAATCACCAATAGTTACTGGGACCACATCGCAATGGTGATTTTTGCAAAGAATATCGAACGAGGTTACTCGACCAACGTTATCATTGAGTCGATTCAAGGATCATCGAACCGTCCATTCTATTTTGGTGCCGAGATTCATGCTCTTGATAAGTATTTGAATGATCCAAAAGAGTTCGACATTGGTATCAAGCGAGTGACTTGGCTCACACGTCCGCTAAGACATCGCATCAGATCGTACGCGCTGATGAATATCGACACGCCTTACTATCCGCTTAATACGTGGCGATTAATTCGTGCGTATATCTTTTTCATGGCAAAGAAAAAGGTCTTAAGTCGGCAACGCTACTCGTGTTCTGCATTGGTGCAAAAAGCCTATTATGAAGCTGTGGACCCAAATGACCGAACCAAGGTGCTTTTTGGTAATCGCGCTTTTACTCCGATGCAACTACTCGACATCACGTCGCCGGCCGATTTTGCCAAAAGTCCATTAAGTGAATGGATTTATAACCGACGCTAAAATTATGTTAAAACGTCGACCAAAATCTCTGTATAAGAGTTACAATGAAGCCGTAAAGCATTTGCAAATCGGTGATATTGTGTTTTTTCACGGCAAATTTGGATGGAAGCGCGCCATCAATCGCATTATTGGCCGATCGTATTGGACGCATGTGTCGATTGTTTTTGAGATTGTGAAGTCAGGTGACGAGATCTTGTCGGTTATTCTTATTGAGGCAAATGAAACCGTTAGATTGCATCGCTTAGAGACATTCGCTATTCAAGATTATGAGTTTGAAATTGGTTTTAAGCGTGTTCCTGGACTCACGCCAAAAGAAATCGATCGGTTTAGAGGATTCTTTTTGGATGTGATTGACATCGATTATGACTATGATCACGTTGCCTACTTGTTATTTCAGTTTATTCTTTCAAGATTTATCGGCGTGAGTTGGACAAAAAAGCTTGTTCGTCATGTTTTAACGACGGATGAATACATTTGCTCGTCATTTGTGCAACGTGCCCTATATCTCGCTGTTGAACCACAAAAGCGTCGTGAGACGCTTTTCTTGGGTAATGATGTGCCCTATGCCTTAGCGCAGGGTTTGGTGTTGCCTCGTGACATCGCAGCGAGCAAGAATACTGTTTGGTTGTATAACCCTCACGACTAGAGTGAGAGCTCTATGCCAACGGGGCAGTGGTCTGAGCCTTCTTTGTCTGGATTTGTCCAGGCTTTTTTGACGTTCTTTTTCAGCTCGTCTGAGACGAAGAAGTAGTCGATTCTCCAACCGACATTGCGGGCACGGGCACCGCTTTTCATGTCCCACCAGGTATAGTGACCACCGTCTTTTTCAAACATTCTGAAGGTATCGACATAGCCAGATTTAACGAGTTTATCGACCCACTCGCGTTCGATGGGCATAAATCCACTCACATTGGCATTTTCTTTTGGGCGTGCAAGGTCGATTTCGGTGTGAGCGGTATTCACGTCTCCGCAAACGACAATAGGCTTTTGTTTGCGATAGCCTTCGATCAACGTTAAAAACCGTCGATAGAATTCGAGCTTGAATTTCAAGCGTTCTTCGCCCGAACCTCCGTTTGGAAAGTAGACGTTGAACAAAAAGAATTTTTCGAATTCAAGCATGACGATGCGGCCTTCGCCATCCAAAAAGGGATCGCCGAAATTCGTCACCGCTTGAATTGGCGAAACACGCGAATAAATTGCCGTACCGCTATAGCCCTTGCGAATCGCCGAACTCCAATAGGATTCGTAGCCCTTAGGATGAACGAGGTCGGCAGAGAGTTGGCCTACGTGGGCTTTTGTTTCTTGTAAGCAAATAACATCGTAGTCCGATGAATGAAACCAATCGAGGAAACCTTTTTTCTCAGCGGCGCGGATACCGTTCACGTTCCACGAAACGAGGGAGATTTTTTTTGGCATAGTAATTTTAAGAAAGGATACCGTACGAAACGAAGATTTGTCTCATATCGTCGTGAGTCATGCTTCTCGCGTCAAATTTTTCAGCGTTAAGACCTAGTCCTCTCGCTGTATCAACGTATTCTTGAATATCATCAAGATAGAGGATATTTTCAGCAGGTACGTTGAATGCGCTCATTGCCGCTGCATACATGCGCGCATCGGGTTTGCGTGTGATTTGTTCAAACGACTTGATCACGAGGCGTTGGTCAAAGGTTTTGATGACGCCTAGCTCCTTTGCTGAACTCCAATGAATAGGATCGATGTTTGAAAGGATGCCGCGTTGAATTTCTGGAGGAATAGTCTCGATAAGAGTGCGTACACCTGGCACCTCGTCGAAAATCTCACTCCATGATTTTGCAAATACCTCAAAAGCAAGATCATCTGAAATCTGGTACTGCTCTTTCAATTGTGAAAAGAATTCGTCTTTTGTGAGCAAGCCGCTCTCAAATTTTGTACCAAGTCCGTCTAGGGTAAATAGTTCAGCATCTAAAGACTCTGGGGTCACGGACAGCGTTGAATGTTCAAGAATCAATCGCATTGCCTTTACGCGATCAAAAAAACAAAGCACGCGACCAAAGTCAAAAAGAAGGGCTTTTATTGGTGTGGACATAGAATGGAACGAGGATAGCATAAAGGGTAATCGTATTGACATTTTTGTATTTTAATGATATATACGATCAGGTTTTCATTCACTCGGAGGTTCAATGTCAGGTACAAAGCCACTTAAACCGTTCATACAAGAGCACCCAGACTTCGTCCCCGGATGGAGACTACATGTGAACGGTGAGGAGATGCCGCCAGACACAGATTGGAAGGTCACATCTCCTCATGGAGCCGTGGTCCCAGTCGTGGTCGAGGGCAAAAAGCCGTTCGATCGTCCTGCCTACTACGAAGCACCATTTGCGCAAGCGGTGGTGTGGGGACGTGATCGTGAGAACGTCGTTCGCATCGCTATGATCGACCAACGTCGTCCGCATGCAGATGCGCCGGATGCTCACGGGCTACCGAATCTGCCACAGTTGTTTCGTCACGTTCCGATGGGCTTCGCGCAGAAGCTCGTGCAGGGCTTCGAGACCAACGAAGAAGCTGCCAAGCGTGAAGCGGGCGAAGAGGTTGGAGCGATGCTGGTGCTCAACGTGATCAGCGCGCCGTTCGGTCACAATCCGAGCCCTTCGTTCACGCCCACGTGGGGTGGGGTCTCGTTCATCGAAGTGGATCTGGGTCGGATTCTGCCGGCGGACCACGATTCGAACGAAGAGATCGAAGGTCGCTACTGGATGACGGTGGGGGAGCTGCTTGGCGCCATCAAGGCGGGGCAGTCTGCCGACACCAAGGCCTATCTCGGAGTCTCGACCTCGCTGTCTGCGCTCATGCTCTTTTTTGCTCACTTTCCGGAGTTCTTCGCGAAGTGAAGTTCGCTCAACGCTGTCAGGACCAAGGTCTTGGCAGCGTTTTTCGTTTTATTTGCACGTTCTATTTCTGTTCGATACTATAGCGGTATGACGGATTTGTTTGATTTAGCGGCCATGAATCGAGACCAGCGCTGGAAACCGCTGGCCGAACGCATGCGTCCAAAAACCTTTGATGAGTTTGTTGGACAAAAGAAGCTCGTTGGCAAAAGCGCCTCATTGCGTCGCATGATCGAGGCTGACGATTTGTCGTCCATGATTTTTTGGGGGCCACCAGGTACCGGCAAGACCTCGTTAGCGCGCTTTGTCGCGACAGTAACCTCATCAAAGTTTGTTGAAATGTCAGCAGTGTTTTCTGGTGTTCCAGAAATCCGCGAAGTATTGAAAGCGGCTGAGAGTGATTTGAAATGGCATCAAGACCGCACGATTTTGTTTATTGATGAAATCCATCGCTTGAATAAATCCCAGCAAGATGCCCTTTTGCCAGCGGTAGAGCGTGGTACCGTTATCTTGATTGGCGCTACGACCGAGAATCCGAGTTTTGAGGTGAATCGCGCATTGCTTTCGCGTTCAAAAGTGTTTGTCTTTGATCGTGTGGAGGCTGAAGATCTTGAAGAAGTGCTCGTTCGTGCATTGGACGTCGAGATCACGTCCCGCAAAATCAAGATTACGGCTGAAGATGGTTTATTAAAGCGCGTTGCGACATTGGCCGATGGTGACGTGCGCCAAGCGCTCACCGTCCTTGAGATGTTGATTAAGTCATCGGTGAGTACGCCAAAAGGGGACAAGCACCTCTCAACAGAAGAGCTCGAAGACTTATTACAAAAGGGATTTCTCGCTTATGACAAGCAGGGCGAAGAGTATTACAACTTGATTTCGGCATTTCATAAGTCTTTGCGTGGCAATGATGCTGACGCCGCTATTTATTGGTTGGCACGAATGCTTGAAGCGGGTGCTGATCCGCTTTATCTGGCACGTAGGCTGGTGCGCTTCGCTTCAGAGGATATTGGCTTAGCGGATTCGCAGGCGCTTGTTCTCGCGGTAGCGGCATATCAAGCCTGTCATTTTATAGGGATGCCTGAATGTGCAGTGAATCTTGCACATCTCGTTGGGTATTTGGCTCGTGCGCCGAAGTCTATCGACGCGTACCGTGCTTATGGTGAAGCCGCAAAAGAAGTGAGAGAAAATCCGAATGATGGGGTACCCTTGCATATCAGAAACGCTCCAACGTCCCTCATGAAAGATCTCGGCTACGGAAAAGGCTATATTTATACCCCTGAAGATCCAAAAGCCCAGCAAGATTTCTTGCCTGAAAGACTAAAAGGAATGAAATTCTGGCCGTGAACCCTCTGTCGCCTTCGTCGACATCTCCCTTTAAAGGGAGATCAGGGTATGAGTTTGGTATCAGGTCTCCCTTTAAAGGGAGATGTCTACCTACAAAAACGAAATATAGAGATTAGACAGAGGGTTCATGCTATAATCCGGTTGATGCGCCCCTCAAGAACGGCTTATTCGATAAGGCCAGCTAGAGTTTCAGACGAACCCAGCTTTAATGGCCGGCTTTTACTGGTTACGGGGATTTTTGTTTTCTTAGCGATCGTGGTTTTTGGTCGTCTTTTTCAATTGCAGGTGGTTGAAGGCAAGACCTACAAGATTTTAGCTTCAGATCAACATGAAGTGCAGGCGCAACTCGTGCCAAGACGTGGCACGCTCTATGTGCAAGATCGTTTTGACCAGGCCCTGCACCCGGTCGCAAAAGATCGCGATGCTTGGCAGGTATTCATGTTAAAACGCGAGATGAAGCCCGAAGAACAAGCGACAAGTACGGCCGTGGCGCTCGGTGCTGTTCTCGGCATCCCGCCCGAAGAAATCCTCGCAAAGATCTTGTCACCAACGACGACCTACGCTGTATTGGCGCGTGAAGTAGACGCTGACAAAAGTGACGAAGTAAAAGCGTTAAAACTGCCGGGCATTGGCGTGACCAAGGTTTTAGCGAGATTTTATCCTGAACAAGGTCTTGGCGGACATGTCTTTGGTTTTGTTGGACAAGATGATGCTGGCAAACGCGTGGGCAAATACGGGGTTGAAGGCGCGCTTAACCAAGATCTATCAGGCACCTATGGCAATCTCTCGATTGAAAAAGACGCACGCGGTCGCCGTCTGAGTATCGGGACGACCGACCTCTCTTATGCCGTTGATGGCTCGGATGTTGTTTTGACATTGGACCGTACGATTCAATACGAAGCTTGCCGGCATGCCGCAGCAGCTGTACAGAGATTTCAGGCGGATAGCGCAAGTATTTTGGTGTTGGATCCAAAAACCGGTGAGATTTGGGCAATGTGCAGCGCGCCTGACTATGACCCAGCCAATGTACGCAAGATCGAAGACGTGGGTATTTTAAATAATCCCGCAACGTTTGCGCAATTTGAACCAGGCTCTACATTCAAAGCGTTTACCTTGGCTGCCGGTTTAGATGCTGAAAAGATTAATCCGGGGACAACCTATGAAGATAAAGGTGAAGAAAAAATTGATACGTTTACCATTCGTAATTCT
>CALMET010000001.1 GCA_937863195.1 uncultured bacterium | reverse complement strand
TAAATCTGATTTTGCGGCCATCGCGCCATGCTATTTTATTGAGGATACAACCAGTATCATTGCCTATCTCGGTACCCGCGAAGACATCAAGCGCATGAAAAAGACCAAGCTTAAACGCCGTATCTGGCGCCTCGCTTCTGCCTCACCGCTTGCCGCAAATACATTGAGAAAGGTTTCGTCCGCACTAAAAAAACATCGCAACAAATAAAAAACCTCCCCGATATCTGTCGGGGAGGTTTTTGATTACTCGGTTGAGTGAGCGAGCTCTATCGATGGGTCATAGTCCGATGGCACACTGATATCGGCACCAAACGTGTAATTCGTGTAAAAGGCGTCTGAAATATCGGCGATCTTTTTATTCCACGTATCGCCATAATAGGCACGTGCCATTTCTTCTGAAGGGATACCGCGCAAAACGGCACCACGGGCTACCGCATAGACTTTTGGACTCGATATAAACTTCACCATTTTTACACCGGCACGATAGGTAACGTTATTGCCAATCTGGTAACTCGCTAATACCGCAGGATCAACGATCACAAGACCATCAAAACTTGCATACCAAGTAAAGAACACATCGCTATTAGGAAACGCGTGACGCTTATTGTCTTTACCAACATAGTAGACCGCTTTACATGAATGATCAGCGGCAACCGCTTGGTTTGACGGACAAGCCAATTTAATGATTTTACCGATCAGTTCTGTATTTGGTACTACGGGTATTAAAGCCGTTGATGTTGGAGCAGGAGCCGGCGTCGGCACAGGCGCAGGAGCGGGCGTTGGGCTCGGTACAGGTGTCGGTGTTGGTGTAGGAGCGGGTGCAGGTGGAGGCGTAACGATGAGGGTACCAGCGACATTTAAACCAGTATTAGGACCAGATGTCGCGCCACCGTTTACGTCTTTACAGTAGACAAAAGCAAGACGCGAACCTCCGCTATTAAACGTGTACGAGCGAGAAGCCACACCACCCGCCACCGTCATCTCACCAACTTCAGCCAAATCAACCCAAAGCACACACTTCTCAATAGCCACTCCCGAGCTCACGGTAGCCTGAAGCGTCACCGGCACCCCCGCCGTCGGATTCGTAGCGGTCACTGAACCAATGCTAGGCTTCGCAAAAACAACCGAAGGCGCGGCTAGCGCAAACACAGAAAGAAGAAGAGGTAATGAGCGTTTCATAATGACACAATGATACCTATTTCATCACCAAACAAAAACCCCCCTCGCTCGCGCGAAGGATTTTGTTACAGCCTTGAAAACCAGGTCTTTAGTATAGCGTTTCGCTCATCCGTATGCTCAATAAGCACATGATCATCCCCCTTAAAAGTTATGAGCTTTCCTTTTTTCAATTTTTTCATTATTTCTTTTGCGTCCTTATAAGACGTTCGAGAGTCCGGATTAGAATGCATTAGCAGATATGGGATATCCGGAAGAGAGGAAGCAAAAGATATGGCGCTTCGTTTTGCTAATTCATTTTTGTCATCGGGATCAAACATATGCTCCTTTTTAAACAATCGATAGAGATCCGGTCGATCTTTTTTTACATCAGAAAAATCATACGCACCGCTAACGGATGCAAGCATTTGTATAGGAAGTCCATCTCTTAAGTTCTGTAAGACCATCATGGAGCCTCGAGATATCGCAAGCGCCCCAATCCGATTGAAATCGAGATTCCAATCGCCTTTTCGCAGGCTCGCGAGCAAGGCTGGCATATCAGCTGAATCTTTTCCGCCATATTCATCTTTCCCTTCTGAATTTGGACCGCCAGAATATTGGGATCCAAAAACGGCAAAACCAGCTTCTGCTAAAGGCATGAGAATATTGTTGATGATGCGATTTTCAATAGCCGCAAAGTCACCCGTTCCTCCACGATAAAAGAGGATGATCGGGAGTTTCTTTTTGCTCGCAGGACGTACTCCAATAGCTTCGATGTAGCCATTTGGTGAACGATAGAGAAACCTATCAATAGAAACGGATTTCAGTTGTTTTATGCTCTTGGCCATAGATCTGTCTACGAGGGCAGACTACCATATTGACATTATAAGTGAAATATACGACGGTATACCTGCAGGACATTCTGCAGAAAGAGATATAGGTCAAAATGTTCGTACAGATGCAAGCATGTAAGGGTAAGGGCGGCTGTCACACCTGCAAAGGAAAGGCGTGCAAGCCAGGAGTGCGTATTGGACGAGTTTCACTCGACCACGCCGAGAAGTCCATCGCAGCGCTCGACCTCACGATGGTCAAGATGAAGCTGATGGACAAGAAAGAGGGTAAGGGTTGGGACCAAGACAAGGTCGACGACATCGAGACCCGCTACCGTCGCTTCCTGCTCCTCAACGCCACGGTCTTCGACACGGACATCGTCCCAACAACGGACGTCGACACGATGTGGCACTACCATATCCTCGACACTCAGGCGTACGCCGAAGACTGTCAGGAGATCTTCGGTGAGTTCTTTCACCACTTCCCGTACTTCGGTCTTCGCGGACCAGAGGATGCTGAGGATCTCCAGAGAGCGTTCGCCGAGACCTGCGCCCTGTACGAACGAAGATTCGGAACAAGCTATCTCAGCTGAGAGCGTTCCATAATAGACTATTTAACATGCTACGTTCTGCGTAGCATGTTTTAATTTTCAATATAAACTTACGCTTTTACTATTTAAGATATGTACTGTTCTTAATGCGTGGAAACACCTTCTTCGCTTCCCGCAAAAAGACGAGTGCCGTTGTCGCGCTATAAAGAGCGGATTGATAAGCATCGCCAGCAGAATAGGTCTCACGAACTTCTTCAACTTCTGCTATGCGCTTTTCGAGCATAGACTCTGCTTCATTGAAAGTAAGCCAGGTGAGCGAGCGGTTCATCTCCCGTGCTTGCGTGGTTGTCGGCTCGCTTTGTTGATGAAGAAACCTCACAAGAAACCCCTGAATCTCATGGCGTTTTTTCAGAGCGTCACGATATTGAATCACTTCGCCAAGCGGGGCTATGATCTCTACCAATATTCCGGCCTCCTCTAAGCATTCTCGATGAATGGCTTCTTCAAGCGATTCACCCTCCTCTACTCCACCGCCTAATAAGCTCAGACCAAAAAGGAGCGTATTATTATCTTCATTAATAACAACGGCTTTTACCGTCGGTCTGTTCTCGTAACCGTTTGGCTCTTTAGATGCGGATTTCAAAATACTGATGAGTTTCATATCTTTTGCAAAAAATTCTTCAATCTTTCTCTTTGGTTTTTAACCTCTGCTTCAACCTCTTCATCTGTTGGCCAATCGCTCATATCAATAGTGGGTCTTTCACTCGTATTCAACCTTACACGCTCGGCAGAAACGATGGTCTCACGCGGGATACCGTCATAAACCAAAAAGGCATGCGGGTATTCTTCTGGAGTTACGGCCAAACATTCAGGATCAAGAAAGATATCTCTACATTGCTCTAAACGCGCCGTATCAATATACACCCGCACAATCTCTTTTGAAGATCGAAAGCTCTCATGAGCTTCTAAGCCTCCCTCGACGCCAAACGCCGTTGTCTGCAAATAGGTTGCCGCACTCCTCTCACCCCATAAAGAGCGCTTAATATTTTCTTGGAATACACCTACCTCGCAGAGATGGCCGAGTTTTTCTTCTTTTATCTGGACGTGCAAGAACTCAAGCTCAAACGAATCTCGGTCAATAACAGTGATGCGTATAAATCCTTTCTGGTAGGCATCAATAAGATTATCGACCGCCTCAGCAGCATAGGCGTATTCATCAATATGCTGCTCGATACGCGGGTGAGTATGTGGGATTTTCTCAAGTCTTTGCCAAGGCATCGATAAATCAACCTGCTTCAAAACCCGATGCTTCTCAGCCAACGAGACACGATGTTGAAATTCTTCTCGTCGGGAGTTCATACTTGGTGCAAGTATACCACCCTATTCGATTTGCCAACGTATTGCAGAAGCTGAATTGATAAGGCATCCTCATAGAAATCCGTATGTATAATCTGATCATCATTGGAGGCAAACCCGGCTCTGGAAAGACAACCCTCTTGAAGCAATTAGAGCGACTGAATATCGTATCTCTTGGGATTGATGAAATGTACCTAAAAGCCCCAAGAGATCCAAATATTCAAAAACTGGTTTGAAGATCAAGTCTTCTTAGACACGGCTTACACCTTGTTTAAAGAGGCTATCTTGCAAGCAATGCACCACAATAAACCAATTGCTATTGAGACGACAGGTACCGGCAAGAGATGGGCTGATCTATTCGCAGAACTCCGAGTCAAATTCGCG
This sequence comes from uncultured bacterium, assembly GCA_937863195.1. The sequence goes on along the minus strand of CALMET010000001.1, from coordinate 601 downwards.
GATCAAATTATCACGATCTACTTAGAAACATCCCAAGAGACATCCACAAAAAGAGTTCGTGACAGAAATGAAACGGATTACCCGATTAAAATGACCGAAGAACGGTTAGATACGTTTTTCAAGCTCGCTAAAGACGCTCCCCGTGAGTATCAGCACGTTATTAATGCCGATCGCCCACTAGACGAGGTATTTGATGAAATCCTTTCCTTGATCAAGGATACGTAAAGCAAATCCCTCCGACATATGTCGGAGGAATTTTTGTGAGATCATTTATCTTTTTCCCTCAGATAACAAATGTCATTTTAACAAAAACTATCTCTCTGTACGGTCTTTCATCACAAAATACGTAATAACGAAAAATACCACAGTCGGAATCCCTATACTAGCAATAACACTGATGACTGTGGTAGCTTGTTTTGTTAACCAAACTATTCCAGCCAACCAAAGAAAAGAGGCGACACAAAAGAATGCGCCCTCTGTACTGATTGGATAAGTATCAGATGACCCTCTAGTACCACGACGAAACCATTTTTTCATATCTTGAATCCTAGTATATCACCAAAGAAAAGCAAACGCGCAAATAATCAAACACCCCTACAGC